>PLKR01000259.1:40400-44627 GCA_003140655.1 Acidobacteriaceae bacterium
TCTTCGAAATAGCGGCCGTCCGCCAGAGTCAGTTTCCGCATCTGCCCATAGGGCATTTCGACGCCGCGCACTGGAATGCTCACGACCCGGGTGCCGAGTTTCACTCCGAAGTCGCGATTAATTTCGCCGCTTACCGCGCGGACGATCGGCACCTCGTCGCGAATCGCTTCCACGTCCTCATATTCGTAATTAACCTTCTTGCCCGCGCGCTGGCCGCCGGCCTGCATGCTCGTCTGTCCCGGCCAAAGGACGATGACGTCATTGCCCATGTTCAGGAAAGCGTGCAGCACACTGCCGCCCAGACCCTGGCCGTAGGCCAGCAGCAATACCACCGAAGCCAATCCCCACACGATGCCCAGCATGGTGAGCAGCGAACGCATGCGGTCGCGCATCAGCGCCTGCCAGCCCTGCGAAATGAGTTTCAGAAACATGGTTGAGATGGACCGTTTTTACTTTTCACCACGGAGTCACGGAGCCACGGAGAAGATCAAAATGGAAGTCCTCCGTGTCTCTGTGACTCCGTGGTGGATTTGGTTTTTGCTCCCGTTCTACTCGATGTGAATATCGCCCGATCCTGTCCGCAGGGTGAGTGACGGCCCGCCGCCGCGGACTTTGCCGACGATCTGCTTGCGCGTCTCCTGCACTCGCCCTTGTACAGTCATGGTGACTGGCGCATTCACATCCAACGTGCCCGAACTGGTGGAGATGTCTGCGTCGAATGCGGCATTCGCGGGCAGGCGGACGTGCACATTGCCCGATCCGGTTCGGATCTCCCACGCGCCCTCTTGTTTTCCCTCGGCCGTAATGTCACCGCTGCCCGTTTCGGCGCGCAATGCGCCTTGAATGCCGCGAACTGAAACATTACCGGAGCCCGTGCGCAGATCGATATCACCCGATCCGATTTCCTGCACCTCGATGTCCCCGCTGCCCGCTCCTCCCCGCACTGGACCCGCAATCTCCCGTGCCCGAACATTGCCTGATCCAGTCTGCAGTCGAATCTCTCCGGTTAGTCCCAGCAGCCTCAAATCCCCCGATCCCGTCTGCACGTCGGCATTGCCATGCGTACCTTCAATGGTCTGATTTCCCGAGCCGCTATGGGCGCGGACGGTTGTGTCGACAGGCACAGTGATTTCGTAGTCCACAGAAATATCGCGGACAGTCACGTTATCAATGTGAATGTTGTTCCCATCCTGCCGCAGGGGAGGATGCTGTTCAATGTCGGATACGTCGGTGTGCCGGCTTCCGAACAGCCAGTGGTCCCCTACGTATATCTTGGCGCGAATGGAAACCGAGCCCGATGCTCCGCTCCGCACAATCACGTCGCCGGATCGGGTTTGTACTTCCAGGTCCACAGGCCCGCTGACCTGGAACGTTTTCTCGAAATGTCCTTGCGGTGTGGAAGCGGCCGCAAAGGTAGAAGCAAGCAGCACGGCCAGTCCGATCACAAGGAATGAAGATCGAGCCGGAGTAGAAACCGGAATGCAAAAGAAAGAGATGCGTTGGTTATTCATGTCGTAGCGACTCCACAGGTGTCATTTCCGCGGCGCGCTGGGCCGGATACATGCCCGCGGTCACGGTGATTAAAGAAAGTGTCAGGATCGAGGCAACAATCGAAATCGCAGAAACAATGGGATGGGGAACGAAACTCGGCAACGGCACTGCTCCCATCGCCCAGCACGTTCCCACGCCGAAGCTGAGGCCGAGAACTCCGCTTACCACCGTCAGCATGGCCGACTCGGCAAAGAACTGCCGCAAAATATCGCGTTTGGTCGCGCCCAGGGCTTTCCGCGTGCCAATCTCGCGCGTGCGTTCGGTCACCGAAACCAGCATGATGTTCATCACTCCAATGCCTCCCAGGCACAGCGTGATGATGGCAACGCAGGCGAAAAATATGGTCACCACGTTGAAGATGTTCTCTACCAGCTTGGCGCCGTCCATGGTGTCCCAGACGAAAAGCGCATCTTTGTCCGCGGGGTCGAAGTGGTGCAGTCGTCCAAGAGTTTGGCGCACCTGCTCGACCGCCGCTTCATGTTGCTCGGAGCTCCCTACCTCGAAGACGATGTCATTCAAGTAGCCGCGCACGATGCCGGGCTTGTCCGGGGGCGGGAAATCGCGGGCGACCGCGGAATAGGGCGCGTACAGATAGTCGTTATCCGGGCCGCTGTAGCTGGAGTTCTGCTTCTTTTCCTGCAAGACGCCAATCACGGTATAGGGGACGCGCTGGATCAAAATCGACGCGCCCACGGCAGGTTGCCCGCTGAAAAGCTGTTTCCGCGCGGCATCGCCCAACACCACCACGCGGCGGGCCTCGCTCTCGTCTTCATCGCTGACGGGGCGGCCTTCCGCCACGGTCAGCGAACGAAAGTCCTGGTATGACGGCCACATGCCCACCACCTCGCGGTTGGCGGAGTTGAACTGGCTGACCTCGGGAACCCCGCGGCGCAACTCCGGGCTCACGGTCTTTACCAAATAACACTCGCTGCGAATCATGCGGGCATCGTCGATCACTAAACGGATCTCGCGCCCCGCCGCCAGCCCTCCGGCTTGCGCGCTGGTTCGCCCTCCCCAGACAATGACCAGGTCTTTGCCCAGGGTCTTCATCCGTTTCTGATTGTCGGCGCTGAAGCCGCGGCCCAGACCGACCAGCAGGATCACCGACGAAATGCCCCAGACGATGCCAAACATGGTCAGGAACATGCGCATCTTATGCGTCCGAAACATGGCGAAAGTCTGACGCAGGATTTCGGTGAAGTTCATGGAGGTTCCCAAATACCCAGGGGCACGAATCATTCACCCAAAGGATCATGATCCGTGCCCCTCGACGAGCCCATACCGCGGAGCTGGACCGGGTGCCAGTCCGCAGCTCCTACTGCAATACCACCTGATCGCCTTCCTTCAGCCCGGAGAGAACTTCCGTCTTGGCCCCGTTCGAAATGCCGATGTTGACCGCCACCTTCCGCATGCCGTCTTTCGCGCTGGGGTCGGGCACATCCACCGAAGCCTTCTTATCCTTGTCGTACATGATTGCGCCTTCTGGAATCTGCAGCACCTTCGGGTGTTCTTCCAGAACGATTTCCGCGTTCGCGGTCATCTCCGCCTTCAACTCGCCGCCCGGATTGTTGATCGAAACCCGTACCTCGAAGGTGGTGACGTTGTCCTTCTCCACGCCCATCGGAGAAATCTTGGTGACCACGCCATTGAAAGTCTTGTCCTTGAACGACTCCACCTTGATGCGGGCGGCCTGGCCGAGATAGACCTTGCCGATATCGCTCTCATCCACCTTGCCCTTGACGTAAACCTGGCTGGTGTCTCCGAGGGTCATGACCAGCGTGGCGGAGGAGCCCAACACCAGAATGGAGCTGACCGCGTCTCCCATCTCCACGTCGCGGGACAGGATGACGCCGTCAATCGGCGACTCAATGTCGGTGTAGCCGAGCTGCTCCTCGAGCTGCTGCAAGTTGGCGCGGTCCTCGGCCACCTGGGCTTGCGCCTGTGCGATCTTGGCTTGCAGGACGGTCACTTGCGCTTTGGCCACGTTCTGCTTGTTGAGCGCCATTTTGTAATCCTTGTCCGCATCATCGAGAGCGGACTGGGAGACCACTCCATCTTTGGCCATCCCCAGGGCTCGGTCGTAGCCGCGCTTTAGCAAGGGCACATCCGGACCTTCGGCGTCGACTTTGGCGCGCTGGGAGTCGGCCTCGGCACTAGTCCGGTTGGCATCCGCCGCCTGCAATGCCGCACGCGACTGCTCTACCTGAGCTTCGATTTCCACCTTGTCCAGCTGCGCCAGCAGTTGACCCTTCTTCACCTTGTCGCCCGTGTCCACAAAGAGCTTGGTCACGATTCCGCTGGCTTTGGACTTCACCTCAACCTTAGTGATGGGCTCGACCTTGCCGGTCGCGACCACGCTTTTGGCGAGATCGCCCCTTTCCACTTTGGCTAGTTTGGTGGGATCAATCTTGGTGCCGCCACGGGTGGCGGCGATCACCCCGATCGCGATCAGCAGGACGAGTCCCAATCCGATGCCACCGTAAATCAGTCCCTTGCGGCGCTTTTTCTTTCCATTGCCGTTCACATCTGCCTCCTGCTCGAGAAAGAGCTGGCGATTCCACTCACCTTACTACCTACGAAAGTGGCCTGTATTTTGTTCCTGAGATCGGTCGCCGGGTGCTCGGTGCCACAGGCGCGGCCTGACCCGTACCTTCCATTGCATTCGACCTTTGCATT
>PLKR01000354.1:0-566 GCA_003140655.1 Acidobacteriaceae bacterium
TCATCCGGCTTTCTGGAAGCGCAAGAACCAGAACAAGGACAATCAGTGGCTGTATCGCACGATGTTCGAAGAAGTCCCCCTGCCGCTGGATTGGCCAGTCTACGTAAGTCAGGCGGAAGCGAAAGCGTATGCGTGCTGGGCACGAAAGTCGTTGCCTACCGAAGCCGAGTGGCAACGCGCGGCATACGCCACTGCGCACGGCAGCGAACGAGCTTATCCGTGGGGAGAACATGTTCCGGGCGACACATTCGGCAACTTTGATTTCGCCCGCTGGAGTCCCGCGCCGGTCAATGTGTTTCCTGAAGGTCGCAGCGCCTTCGGCATTCACGGCATGTTGGGCAATGGTTGGGAGTGGACTTCCACCGAGTTTGCTCCCTTCCCCGGATTCGAGCCGTTCCCGTTCTACCGTGGTTACTCCGCCGATTTCTTCGACGGCAAACACTTCGTCATAAAAGGCGGTTCCGCACGCACCGCTGCTTGCATGTTGCGGCGGACGTTCCGCAACTGGTTCCAGGCGCACTACCAATTTGCTTACACCGGATTTCGCTGCGTAAGCCGCTAATCAT
>PLKR01000354.1:574-3408 GCA_003140655.1 Acidobacteriaceae bacterium
TGCCGGAATACGGCCTCACTCGCGCCGATGAGCGCCTGCTGCGACGGCACGGTCATGACATCGTCGAGCGGTTGGCGACTCCCGTTTCCGTGGCCGAACTGGGCAGCGGCAGCGGCCGCAAGACTCGCCACATCCTCGAAGCGCTTTGCCGCCGACAGCGCACCACGTACTATCCCATCGAGATTTCTCCTTCCGCTCTCGCCATGTGTGAACGCGAACTTCGCGACATTGAGTCCATCAGCATCGTGGGCTTCGAACGCGAGTATCTTGACGGATTGCTCGAAGTGGCTGCGCACCGGTCGACCGGCCAGCATCTTCTTGTGCTGTTCCTCGGAAGCACNNGGAGATTCACTTCTACTCGGAACCGATCTGGAGAAATCCGGAGTTCAATTGCTGGCGGCCTACGACGACGCGCTGGGAGTAACCGCTGCCTTCAACTTGAATCTGCTGGCGCGCATCAATAGCGAACTGGATGCCGACTTCGATCTCGCGCAGTTTAAGCACGTGGCCAGAATCAATCACGAAGCCCGAAGCGTGGAGATGCATCTGCGATCCATGTGCCGCCAGACCGTGCATGTTCCCGCCGCCGAGCTTCTCGTCGAGTTTCTCGAGGGTGAAACTATCTGGACCGAAAGCAGCCACAAATACTCGCCACAAGAAGTATTTTCTATGGCTAGCACCGCCGGTTTCCGCTGCGAGGCGCAATGGATCGATGAGCAATGGCCATTTGCGGAAAACCTGCTGATTGCGGAATAGGCACATCGACGAATCCTGGACCTGTTTCCCTGCAATCGTTCTGCAGTTCTGTGCTTACGCGCATGAGAATCCACTCATCCTGAAGTAAAACTTTGTAAATCCTGCGTTTTGTGCGATCTGCCGATGTAAATTAATACGAAGATGAATAAGCAGATGAATGAGTAGACGAACGAGTAAATGAAAGACGTATGAGCACAACTCCAAACCGGCTTCTGACGATCGCACTCTGTGCCGCAGGCGCAGCCAGCATTCATCCGGTGCCACTTTGCAATGCCATGCCCTCCGGCGCGCAAACCCAGCCAGCCGCGGTTCCGGGCACTGCCGCGCGGCGCATCGGCGCCATCAAAGCCATCAACGGAACGGCGATCACTTTGACCCCTGACTCTGGCCCTGACATCAATGTGACGGTGCTGGCCACGGCACACATTGTTCGCATCCCACCCGGCGAGAAAGATCTGAAAAACGCCACGCCTATCCAGTTGCAGGATCTCCAGGTCGGCGACCGCATCCTGGTCGGGGGCAAAGCCTCTGACGATAATCTGTCGCTGGCAGCTTCGTCAGTCGTAGCGATGAAGCGCTCCGACCTGGAAGCGCGGCACCAGCAGGATTTGCAGGACTGGCAGAAGCGTGGAGTGGGGGGCTTGGTCAGTGCCGTGGATGCAGCGGCAGGAACTGTGACCGTCTCCGTCGTCGGCTTCGCGGGAAAAAAGAACATCGTCATTCATAGCTCCAGTACGACGGTGATTCGCCGCTACGCCCCGGATTCCGTGAGGTTTGACGACGCCAAGCCCAGCACGCTGCAGGAAGTTCGCCCCGGCGATCAGGTACGCGCGCGTGGCGACCGTAGCACTGAAGGAGCCGACCTGACCGCCGACGAAATCGTTTCCGGATCGTTCCGCAATGTTGCCGGCACCGTCAACTCCGTCGATGCAAATTCGTCGACGCTCAGCGTTCAGGATTTGTTGTCGAAGAAAACCGTGCTCGTCAAAGTGACAGCAGACTCGCAACTTCGCCATTTGTCTCCGGAGATGGCTCAGCGAATTGCCGTGCGCCTGAAAGGAACGGCCACCGGTGGGACAGCCGCCGCTTCAGGCGCCGCGTCCAGCCCAGTGCCCGGCCAAACTACGGCGCCCGGTCAAACTGCGAGTCCAGCAGCCGGGGGAACGGTTGAAGGTGGAATGGGACCGAGAGGAAATGGCATGGGCGGACGTTCCGGCGGCGCTCCGGATTTTCAGCAAATGCTCAGCCGTCTGCCCGCGTCGTCGTTCGCCGACCTGCATAAAGGCGATGCCGTGATACTAGTCTCGACGGAGGGTACTGCGGGCGTGGGTACCGCGATCCAACTGGTCAGCGGCGTCGAGCCCATTCTGCAAGCCGCGCCCAACGCCGGCCAGGCCATGATGCTTGCGCCCTGGAGTCTGGGCGGCCCCTCTGCTGATGCTGGGGGTCCATAGTTTTGTTTTTCTCGCAAACTCAATGCCGCATCCAAGATTCGTACCGAAGCCTCATGTCGTGGAATGGAATAATGGAATGAAGGTTCGTACCTGTCTCTGTTTTGCACTAATTCTTTTGTCGTTGCAGTTGTGCGCGACGCTCGCAGTATCGCAGACAGCCGCATCCCAGCCTGGCTCCGGCACTTTACGCGGGCAAGTGACCGACCCTTCCGGCGCCGCCATCGCCAATGCCAGCGTCATCATGACGCCGGCGGCCACTTCCTCGACTCCCATCAAAACGCAAACCGACGGACAGGGCGCCTACGAATTCAAAGGACTGGCGGCCGGCCAGTACTCGCTGACCGTGGTTGCCCAGGGATTCGCCCTCTACGAAAACGACAGCGTGGTCATCACCGTCACTCAGCCGTTGCGCCTTAACGTCACGATGGCCATTGAGGTTGAGCAGCAGAAGATTCAGGTGTCCGATACGGCGCCGACCATCGATGTGAATCCCGCGAACAACGCCGGAGCCATCACCATCTCGGGTAAGGAGCTGGACGCGCTGCCCGACGATCCCGACGAATTGCTCACCGACTTGCAGGCTCTGGCCGGGCCTTCTGCAGGCCCCAACGGCGGACAGCTCTA
>PLKR01000354.1:3453-6467 GCA_003140655.1 Acidobacteriaceae bacterium
CCATTTAATTCGTCTGACCCGTTCGCGGGCGCCGAGCCGGGCTATTACACCGTCCAGTACGACGGAAGTATCGGGGGCCCGATCAACAAGAACGCGTCCTTTTTTGTCAGCGCCCAGCGGAGAAATATTAACGATCTTTCCGCCATCGACGCCCAAACTCTCAATCAGAACCTCAATCCCGTTCAGACCCTGGAATCCGTCCCCTCGCCGCACCAGCGTACCAACATCGGCCCGCGCTTGGACTATGCGATCACCAAGAACAACACCCTGACCGTGCGTTATCAGTATTACCGGGACACGGAGACCAACAACGGTATCGGCCAAAATGTTCTGCCTTCGCAGGCTTACGATTCGATCACCACCGAACACACAGTGCAGATCGGTGACACACAGGTCTTTGGGGCGAAGGTGGTCAATGAAACGCGTTTTCAGTATTTGCGGGACAACACCAGCCAGACCGCATTGGACGCGAATCCGTCGGTTAACGTATTGGGCGCATTTACCGGCGGTGGCAACGGCCAGATCAGCGCTGACCATGAGAATCACTACGAACTACAGAACTACACGTCGGTGATTCGCGGCAATCACACCATCAAGTTTGGAGGCCGTTTGCGCGCGTCGGACGAAGACAACAATTCCAACGCGGGCTTCAACGGCACATTCACATTCTCTTCACTTACAGAATTTCAGGAGGCGCAATGCGCCATCTTGCCTTCGCCGCCGCCGGCCTGCGCGGGCCTGCCCAGCGCGACCCCGCGCCAGCTTTCCATCACGCAGGGCTCTCCGGTCGCCAGCGTGACAACCTACGATGCCGGACTCTACGTTCAGGACGATTGGAAGGTACGGTCGAATATCACTTTCAGCTATGGTTTGAGGTTCGAAACCCAGAACGACATCCGTGATCATGCGGATTTGGCGCCGCGGCTGGGCATCGCCTGGGGAGTCGGCGGCAGGAGTGGCCCTCCCAAGGTTGTGATTCGCGGCGGAGTGGGCATCTTCTACGACCGGTACCTGCAGGCGCAGATCCTGCAGACAGAGCGGCTGAACGGCATCATCCAACAGGAATACATCATCAGTAATCCTACATGTTTTCCCGGACTCGACCAGCCGATCACCATATCCATCACCAATTGTGGCCCAGTTGGCTCCAGCATCTCCACCGTCTACCAGACCAGCCCTTCGCTATATGCCCCTTATACTCTGGTGTCAGCCATCAGCGTGGAGCGGCAGGTCACGAAGTCTGCGACTCTTTCAGTCACCTATCTGAATAATCGCGGCTTCGACCAATTCCTCAGCATCAATGCCAACGCGCCCTACCCGGGCACTCCGTGCAATCCCTGCGTGCAGCCAAATCCGACTGGCGGCAATGTTTACCAGTTCGTCTCCGAGGGCGTTTTCCGGCAGAACCAGCTCATGGTGAACACGAATATTCGTGCCGGTACCAAGCTGCAACTATTTGGATACTATTCGCTCAACTACGCCAACAGCGATACTGCGGGCGTCACTAGTTTTGCGTCGAACTCTTATAACATTAGCCAGGACTATGGCCGGGCATCGTTCGATATCCGGAGCCGCCTGTTTCTAGGCGGCTCTGTCGGCTTGCCTTACGCCGTTCGTCTAAGCCCGTTCCTGGTGGCAAGTACTGGCTCGCCCTTCAACATCACCACTTTCACCGATTTAAATGGCGACTCGCAGTTCAACGATCGGCCAGGGCTGGTCTCCACGGCTACTTGTCCTGCCGTGGTGCCGCCGGGCTTAGGATCGTCGGTTTATTGCACGCCCTTGGGAACCTTCGACGCGTTGCCAACTGCGGGTGAAAAGCTCGCCCCCATTAATTACGGTACTGGTCCGTCGCACGTTACGCTGAACATGCGGCTAAGCAAGAGCTTCGGATTCGGCCCCAAGGTAAAGAGTGGCCCGGGCAACCAGGGTGGCCCGGGCGGGGGTGGTGGCGGCGGAGGCAGTACCCGGAGCGGCGGCGGTGGTCCGCGCGGTCCACTGTTCGGCGGTGGCCCCAACTTCGGGGGCAGCGGTTCCGATCGTCGTTACAACTTTACGCTGAGTGCTTCGGCGCGCAACATATTCAACAAGGTGAACTTGGCCAATCCGGGCGGAGTTCTGGGATCGCCATTCTTCGACAAATACAATGGTCTTCAGGGTGGCCCGTTCTCCACTGGCGTGGCCGTTCGCCGCATCGACCTGCAGGCGACCTTCAGTTTCTGAACCCATTTGCCGAGCGCAAGGTACGTCAGGCCGATCTGATTTATCTGCGAGCCTAAGCCGGAACCGCTCTCGTCACACTCTGTCGACTCTGTTCGGGTTATTCTGGGATGGTCCTGGTTCCTGCTGAGTCAAGTCCTTTTGTCTCCTCTTTCGACCACAAGACGCCAGTTTCTTCGCGGGACGGTCGCCGCTGGCACCATCGCGCTTGCCGGGGATGGAATCTTGCTCGAGCCGAACCGTCCTCGCATCGTGCGCCAGGATTTTTTCCTGCCGCGCTGGCCGGAACGGCTGGATGGCTTCACGGTCGCTCTGCTCAGCGATTTCCATTACGACCCGTATTTTTCGATCCATCCGCTGCACGCCGCGATTCCCATGGTCAACCGCCTTCGTCCCGATCTGATCGTGCTCGCCGGAGACTTTGTTTCCGTGCCATTCGTCGGACACCATCGCAAAGCGGCGTTCGCCGCCGAACCCTGCGCTCGCCTGCTGTGCCAGATGACCGCCCCTCAAGGTCTTTGGGCGGTCCTGGGAAACCATGATGACCTCACGGATCCCAAACACGTGACCCGCGCGCTCCAGGCCGAGAACATTCAGGTACTCGCGAACCAGTCGCAGGCGATCGAGCGCAATGGTGCGCGCTTCTGGCTGGCGGGCGTGGATGACGTACTCAGCGGGACCGCTGACTTGTCGAAGACATTGCGCCGCGTCCCCGCCGGCGAACCCGTCATTCTCCTGGCCCATGAACCAGACTTCGCCGACGAAGCCGCACGATTCCCCATCGACCTGCAGCT
>PLKR01000278.1 GCA_003140655.1 Acidobacteriaceae bacterium
TAGGCCTCCACTTACCGCGTTTGAAGCGTGAGTTGATGCGCTCTGCTTCGGCCGCGACCTCGGCCTGGAACTCGCTATATCGCTTGATGCGGCTGCGGGTGGGCGCGCCGATCTGGATGAAGGTGAACTTCTCCTGGTACCGGGGATGCATTTCAAGAAAGGTCTCCACTGCCTGGAAGCGCTCGACGATGCCTTTGGTGTAATCCACGCGATCGACGCCCACACCGAGGAATGTTGCTTCGATGCCCAGTTCTGCAAGCAGCTGCCCGCGCTCTTCCGCAGCTGAGTGCCGGGAGGGAGAATCGGACTCGGGAAACTCGACGCTGATCGGGAACGGACGCACGCGCGATTCGTGGTTGTTGCGCTTGACTGAGAAGTGTTCTCGATCGATCCTGGCTTCGAGGAAGCGGTCTACGGTATCGAGGAAGTTGTTGCAGTCTGCCTGGACCTGGAACCCTAGCAGGTCTGCGCCCAAGAGGCCGGCCAGCAGTTCTTTTCGCCACGGACAGATGCCGAACGCCTCNNGGCGAAGTGGTAGTCCTGAATGAGCACGACAGGATGTTCTTCCTCTCCGATCTCCTCCACCAGAGCGTCGGCAAATTTCTCATTGACGGCCCAGTAGTGTTCCCAGTCGCTGGCGCGAAACATGGGGCGAGTGTGCGCGATGTGGCAAAGGGGCCAAAGTCCTTCGTTAGCGAATCCCTCGTAGTAGCCTTTTTCTTCTTCTTCGCTGAGCCAAACGCGCCGCAGCGTGTACGTTGGATGATCGGGTGGCACGCGGAGATGATCGTGATCATCCACCATTTCGCGGTCGGCGCTGCCCGAGCCGTGCGCCACCCAGGTGCCGTCCGAAGCGAGCAACANNCTCGAGGGCGGTCACCAAGCCGCTAGCCGGCACCAGCACCTGGATGGAGCGGTCTTTTTCGTTATACACGTGCATGTACGGCTCGCGATTGGCCACCACAAAAAGGGGCTTGTTCTGCAATTTGCTGCTGAGGCTCACGCGCAGCCGTTCGGCCGTCCAAATGGAAACGTTGGATTCGCGGAGCCGCGCTTCCTCTTCCGCGGTAGCTCGCGCGTCCTTCAGATCGCGCGCCAAGTGCGTAACTTCTTTGTGAATTTGATCGAAGAGCGGGCCTTCCGGCAGATTCGCTTGCGCAGCTTGCGTTTCTCCCGTGCGCAAGGTGCGCAGCCAGTTGGCCGTGCGCGTCAGCGGGCCCGTCAACGTCCAGCGCACCAGAATCAAAGCGAGACCGGCAATCAGTACGGTCTGCACCGTNNGCGTTCACCAGCGAATCGCGCAGTGTGCGCGCCACCTGATCGTCAATGTAGGTGGTGTCATGAAACACCGCCAGCGTTCCCGCCACTTGGCCATCGCGATGGACGGCCAAGGCATAAATGTGCACGGGCTGGTCGTGAACGAAATCGCCGACACCGGCATTTTGCTGCGCGGCTTTATTCGCCACTGCCGGGCGCGAACGGAAAGTGGGATCGAGCGCAGGCGTGATGGCAATCACGACTCCCGCAGGATCGTACAGCGCCACACCCTTTAAATGTTCCCGCTGCCCAAACCGATCGACCAGGCGTTGCAAACCTTTATCGCTGCCGTGGTCGAGAATCTGCTCGACGCTCTCCTGCAAGCTATCCCCAAGAATTTCCGCGCGCCGCGATAAATCATTGCGCAACGCCCGCCGCTGCGTACGCACCTGATAGGTGGCAAAAAGCAGAGACACCACGGCCACGCTGAAGATCAGGGGCAGAACCAGTCTCAGGGTGGTGCGCATTCAGGGGCCTCGGGTTCGGTTAAACAGACTGAATCACGCGAAGCTTACGCTGCTTGAAGCCGGAGCGGTATCAGGAGTTCAGCGTACTATTATTCGAATTCCTGATGAGGGGAGTCGTCGTTGTTCGGGATGTTCTGACGGTCGTCAGCAGGCAGCGACGAAGTCCACACGGCGACCGTGAAGCAAGCTAGAGCCATGGTCATTAGCGATAAAATTACACGAAAACGCATCACTCGCAGTTCCTCCTGTTATTAGACTTCGGCTGGGAAGGAATGGATACGCACGCCAACTGCCACAGGTGCGAGAATGTGTGTTTCCACTGCAAAGCTAATCAGTTGAGCGGGTTACGAAGCGCTCCAAGCCGATTTTGGACGCGCCGCATGGGCCATCCGAGGGAAGAAATTTCCGCGCGGACCCTTCGCTCACCCAGGAATCAAGTTTTCCCTGCAATCCCTGCCATCCAATGACGCATTCTGTGGTAGTAAGATAACTGTGGCGGCTGTCCGCCGACGATTATGTCTTCAACACTCAACACCGAGAGGCGTCAAAGCCGCAGGCGCAAGCCTCCGCAACTCGTGTATCTGGAATTTGGCCGTGAAAATGGTGGCATGATTAAGGACGTCTCCGAAGGCGGGATGCGGTTTCACCTGATCAATCCCGTAGCCGCGGGGCTTAGTGTGCATTTTGCCGCGGCGATTGATGCCGTCAGGCGCATGGAAGGTCAGGCGCGAATGGTCTGGACGGACGCCAGTGGAAAATCCGGTGGCCTTTGCTTCACGGAACTTTCCGCGTCATCGCGTGACATACTGCAAGCCTGGCTCGCCGAGATAGATGGGCCGGAAGGCGTGATCGAACCCACCGTCGCGGTGCCCTACCTTCCGGCGAAGGCGCCCGAACAATCTCGATCAGCTCCGCCAACTCTGCCAACTCCACCAGTTTTTGCAGCCACGCCGCAAGTCGCGGCGCAGCGCGAATCGCCCGCAGCGGTTCTGGAAGTTGGTTCGCAATTTATTTCGCAGCCGGTCGCGCGTGAGCTATGGCAACGCGCGGCTCGTGAAGAGATCGCGCCTGGAGAAAGAACCCGAAGGCCTCTCGCCGCGGCGAAGGCAAAAGCGATGCACGAAGAGGTGCGCGCGTCGTCTCGTGGCTCCGCGCTGCTCGAAACGACTCACGGCGAAAGTCCCGCGCTCGAACCGAAAGCCGTCGAAACAAGAGCTGGCGAAACAAAATCTGGCGAAATAAAGCTTGTAGAAACTGGGAATGGCGCCGCCACAGATATTGAAGACCTGGCCGAACGAGTAGAGCCGCTGCGCGAATTGCGGAGCTCCCCCAGTAGCCCGGTCGTGCGTGCGCAGGCTCCAACCGTCGACGCCATCGAGCCTTACGACCGGTCCGTTGATAGAAACGAAGCTGTAAGCAAAGGCTGGTCCACCTCTCGCTTCGCCATGATCTTTGCCTTGGCCGCCATTTGCGGCGCGGCCGCGGCATTCGCCGCTCTCGCTTATCGACAGAACGTAGGCGAGTCCCTCATAAAACTTGGTGAAAAAATAAGCGGTGAGCGCCGGCCGGCGGCGAACATGGAATCCGATCCTCCCGCCACTGCGACCACTCCTGCGGCGGACCCCGGATGGCCGACTGGCCGGAGCGTCGCCGNNAATGGATCAACCCAAAGCTTCCGCGCGGCAACAAGTCCTGCCGGAAACGGTGATCGGCCAGACGCAACTGGCCACCGGACGCGAAATCATTCCCGGCAAGCCCAGCCGTCCCCCGGAAGATGTCGCGTCGCTCTGGATCGCGGTGGAAAATGGCGACACCGCGGCTGAGATACTTCTCGCCAATCACTACGCTTCCGGCGATGGCGT
>PLKR01000265.1:0-1751 GCA_003140655.1 Acidobacteriaceae bacterium
CGCAATCACCGCCTGCGGCGGAGGATGCTTTGTCGCCGGTACCGCGCAACTCACCTGCCCCTAGGCAATTCCCTCTCGCCGACGCCTGCGGACGAAAATAGGAGGTCTTTCCTGCAAGTCTATGTAATTAGCGCTCCTCGCCACCAAGCGCCAATATCGAGAGCCGGTTTTCGACGCTTTCCCTTCGCCCTGTGGCTTTTTGACCGCGTTTCCCGCCACGCTCGCTAACTCGAACCTCCTCAGCCATTTGCCGCCCACTAACTATAGCTTTAAGGTGGTTTTCCGAGATTTCCGCAATTTCCACAGTGTTCCGAAAAACGCAGTTAATGTTCCAGTTGGAACATTTTGTACATACAATCGCAAACCGCTTATATGTTCCAGTTGGAACATTCAAGCGATATGTTCCGACTGGAACACTCGCCCGCCTACGCCCCCGCGCCTTTGCTCTGGAACTTCACCTCCACCAGCTTGCGGTCCTCGTCGGAGACCTGGAACATGGCGCGCGGTTTCAGGTTCATGAAGCTGGCCACAAACACTTCGGGGATCTGGCCGATGCGTGTGTTGTAGGTGTTGACGTCGTCGTTGAAGAACTCGCGCCGGTCAGCGATGCGCTCTTCCAGTTCGCTGATGCGCGTTTGCAGCCTGAGAAAGTTCTCGTTGGCCTTGAGCTGCGGATAGTTTTCCGCCACGGCGAACAGTCCGCGCAGTGCGCCTGTCATCATCAAGTCAGCCGTCGCCTTCTGCCCAATGCTGGCCGCGTTCATCGAGGCCGCCCGCGCCTGCGTCACCGCCACCAGCGTCTGTTGCTCGTGCTGCATGTATCCCTTCACCGTCTCCACCAGGTTGGGGATCTCGTCGTGACGCTGCTTGAGCAGCACGTCAATGTTGGCCCAGGCGCGGTCGTTGTCGTTACGCAGGCGCACCAGTTCGTTGTAAAGGATGACTACGTAGACCAGCACTCCCACTGCGAAAAGCAGGAACGCCGCCCCTTCGATCACGCTTCCGTCCATCTGAATTTAACCTCGTGCCTCGACGNNCCCATGCGCGAAATTAATGGGTCAGTCGAATGCAAAAAGGGCTGAGCCCGGCGGCTCAGCCCTTCAGAATGCTGACCAACTAACGATTCGCATCATGATATAGCTTCAGGCATATCGAGCATGCCCTCACCCTCACTTAAGGCTTATGGGGTGTCAGATCGCACGCGTGCCTCACTTCGTCCAGGTTCAAGCCCGCGGGTGAGAACTCGGCGATCTTGTAACCAGTCCTGGTCCTGACCTCCGCATTGAACACCTGGGCCCCGATCGCGCCGCGAATAGTACCCTTGTCCATAGAGAGGAACCGCCCGGCCTCCCAGTTCCAGCCTTTGTGGTCATGGCTTCCATCAATGCGGACCATCACTTCCATCTTCGGTTGGCCCCAGAATCCCGGATAGTCGGGGCGTCCGAGGCGCGCGCCGGGATCGAAGTTGGCGCGCTCGTACTTGCCATTGCTGCAGAAAAGTTCGACGCGCGGTTTGTAGTCCGGGTCTTCCTTAAAATAGTTGTTCGCCAGCAANNCCCTGTTGGGCCCGAGCCGACACTGCCGCCGCAGCCACCAAAAGACCGGTCGCGAACACTGCCGCCGCCTGAGTGTAAAGATTCTTATTGCGAAGCAAAGACAATAATTTCAAGTTTTCCTCCCGTACAAACATACCCTCACTTTTTGAACCCTGGAGGCCGCCAAAAGTTGCATGGCGATGCGCCTCTTTTCAC
>PLKR01000265.1:1777-3133 GCA_003140655.1 Acidobacteriaceae bacterium
TCGCTCTTATGGCCGTTGTACTGAGCGTAGACTTCATAATCCACTGTGGAGAGGCCCGGGAAACGATAGGTGCCCTCCTGGCTCACGATGTAGCTCTTGACCGCGTGGGTGCGGCTGTTGGTCAGGTAGACGATTGCGCCAGCCACAGGATTATCCTGCTGGTCGAGCACTTTGCCGTAGAGCAGGCGGCCTTGGGCTTTGTCTTTCTTATCGGGGGCAGCATGAGCTGCCACGGAAATCACGAGAAGAAACGTGCCGGCGATGAAAGACGCGTTCTTGATAGCCAGGCTGCGAGTCATGCGGGTCTTATTCCTCTTCCTTTACTCAATCTGCCTTTACTCAATCTGCCCCACCCGGTCTCGTCTACTCAATCTCTCCGATTGATTAGCGCGTTAGGTGCAAACCAATATCCACCCGCTCGTCATACTCTACGTGGACAGGGACCTCTTCCGCCAGATGCAATGATTGGCCGTCTTTGGTTTTCACACCCTTGAGATCGGCCCACACCATATAGTCGGCCTTGCCGGCGGGGACGCGTTGGGCGAATTCGCCGGCATGGTCGGAATAGAGCTCCCACTTGGGCTTCTTATCGGGCACGCGGCGAATCTTAACCGTTATGCCATAGACGGGGTGATTGTCGGGACCCCAGACCGTGCCGAAAATGAGGGCATATGGATCGGTCGGTTTCAGCTTCTTGGTCGCAGGAGCCGCGACGGCCGCCGGCAAGACGTGCGGGCCCAGAGCGGCAAAAAAGAAGACAAGCAGCAGGCAGAGGGAATACAAGCGTGCAAGCAGAACAGCGTGCCGGAGTCTAGGAGTCGTCACCGTCTTCGGTCTCCACTTCTTCGTCCTCTTCAACGTACCCGGCCTCGACCGCCTTCAATTCGAGCGGACTCGTAGTCACCACTTCGAAATCCGTGCCACACTCGGGGCAAGAGACGATCTCGCCCTCGTCGACCTCTTCTTCTTCCACATCCAGATCGGTTTCGCATTCAGGACAAAGAACCATGATTCCTCCGCACCCATTCGATGCCATTTTCTTAGATACGCTTGATAATATTTAGATTCTCCCTCGCCGCAGGTCAAGGGGCAGGGCGGTAAAAGGCCAAACTTTTTGCCCGGCCGTAACCAGCCGTGGCCTTGACATTTCTTATGCCGGAGCCTACATGATTTCTCTTCTCAAGAAAAGACTGTGGCTTGTGGCTGTCTGGCTGCTGCCGGCCGTTAGCGGCGCGGCGCAGGCGCAAAGCCAGCCAGGCGACACTGCGGCGACACCCATGGCTGTCGACAGTCGCATCTCGACAGCATTGCGGCAGGTTTCGCCGGAGCGCATTCGGGCGAATATTGAGAAGCTGG
>PLKR01000212.1:0-3476 GCA_003140655.1 Acidobacteriaceae bacterium
GGCGGCCAGCCGCGAGAGTACGCTCCGCTGCCCCCGGCGATCGCCGGTTCCATAGGCGTGCGCAAGATGATTGCTCACCACCTTCATTACCTGCCGCTCTCGGCGGTGGGTACGAGGTATTTGGTCAACATGCATACAATCAGGTTCACGGCTACGCCAGGTCGGCCCTGTGACACAAGCCCAGCGGGCTTACATAAAGACGGGGAAAAGTACATCGCCACGCACCTGCTGGGCCGCTGCGGCGCTGACGGTGGCGAAGTCATCATAACCGACAATCACAAACACGAAATGGATCGCTTCACCATGCGCGAATCGGGTGAGTGTTACGTCTTCGACGATGACCGCATCTGGCATATGTTGACGCCAGTGGCAGTACTGGAAGGCAATCAGTACGCCTACCGTGACACGCTGGCATTCGATATGCTGCCAGAAGGCTGGGAACCCGTGAAGTGATCCGGGATTTCATATCGGTGGGGTTTGCTCCAGTCGTAGCAAATGATTTACTCTCAGCCGCAGTCGACCATGAATCCAACCAACCCCAATTCCAACCTCGCGACCGGCGGTTTTTCGCATGCGATGCGCCGCGAAATCTACGAACAACCCCAGGCCATCGCCAAAACCGTTGAGCAGCATCTGCAGAACGATATTCTTTTCCCGGGCGAACTGCACGCCATTGAAAGTGCATTGCTCACCTTCGAGAAGCTGATCATCGCCGCCAGCGGATCGAGCCGCCACGCCGGACTTGCGGGCGAGATCATGATTGAAGACCTTTCCGGCGTTGCCGTGGACGTGGAATATGCCAGCGAGTACTGCTATCGCTCCACGCACGCAGCCGTGGAGCCCATCGTGATGGTGGTCACGCAATCCGGCGAAACTGCTGACACCATCGCCGCACAGCGCGAGGCCCTGACCCGCGGCGTAAAGACCATCGCAGTCTCCAATGTAGCGGAGGCCACGATTCCCCGTGAAGCCAGTGCCGCGTTGATCACAGGCGCGGGCCCGGAACTCGCCGTGCCCGCAACCAAGAGTTTTACCACGCAGGTCACGGTGCTCTATCTGATGGCGTTATTCCTGGCGCGAAAACGCGGCCGCATGACCTCGGAGGTCACGCGCTCTTACCTGCAGAGGCTCCGACGCCTCCCGGATGCGATCGAAAACAATCTCAGGGCCTGGGACGATCTTGCGGAACAATTCGCTCAGAAGCATTTTCACGCCGAAAAGTTCCTCTACCTCGGACGAGGCGTACACTACGCCATCGCGCGCGAAGGTGCGCTCAAGCTCAAGGAAATCTCTTATGCTCATGCAGAAGGCTACCCTGCGGGCGAACTGAAGCACGGGCCCAACGCGCTGGTCGACGAACACCTTCCGGTCGTGGTGCTGGCAACGTGCGACCACCACGATCCGGATTCGGTTCTGCGCTACCGGCGCACCCTCGAAGTGATGAAGGAAGTGAAGTCGCGCTGTGGACGGCTGGTGACGGTCGCCACCGAAGGGGATCACGAGGTAGCCGACGTTGCCGATGACGTATTCTTTGTTCCGGCCGCGCCCGAACTGTTGCTGCCGATCGTTGAAGTGATTCCCCTGCAACTGTTCGCCTATCATGTGGCCACAAAGAAGGGATACGACGTAGATCGCCCGCGAAATCTGGTGAAAGCTGTGGTCACCGAGTAGCAGGCCCTTCACCACAGAGACACGGAGACACAGAGAAGACAAGGCCAAGAACAAGACAAATTACCGATCTTCTCCGTGTCTTCGTGCCTCCGTGGCGAAAGAACTCTTAGCGTTCTAATCTTGACGAGAGGTTCATGCCCAACGCGAACGCATCTCACCTCGACCTGCAAGCCGTCGCCAAAGACGTCGTGCGGCAACACGGCTTTCAACCGGACTTCTCACCCGAGGTCCAGCAGCAACTGGCACAATTGCGGGCGAATCCTCCCGCAATCGCCGCCGGAGGAAGTGTGCGCGATCTGCACAGTCAATTGTGGTCGTCCATCGATAACGACACCTCCCGCGACCTGGATCAGATCGAGGTTGCTGAACGATTGTCGAACGGCGATATAAAAGTTCTGATCGGCATTGCCGATGTAGACGCCTTCGTCCCCAAGCAGAGCGCGATCGATCAGCATGCCGCCAGGGAAACGACGACCGTCTACACCGGAATCCGAAACTTCCCCATGCTGCCGGAAGAGCTTTCCACGGGCAAGACTTCCCTGCTGGAACATCAGGACTGCCTGAGCGTGGTCACCGAATTTGTGGCGGACGCCGACGGCCACGTAACTTCCAGCAACGTCTATCGCGCCCTGGTTCGCAACCAGGCGCAACTGCAATACAACTCGCTGGGAGCGTGGCTGGAAGGCACGGCCGCGGCGCCGCCGAAGGTGGCTGCTTCCCCCGATCTGCAGGCTCAACTGCGCTTGCAGGACGAGGTGGCGCAGAAGTTGAGGAGTCGGCGCTATGAAAATGGAGCGCTCGACCTCCAGACCAACGAAGTAATGCCGTTGGTGTTGAACGCGCAGGTGGTCGACGTGGTGAAGCAGCAGAAAAACCACGCCACTGAGCTGATTGAGGACTTCATGATTGCCGCCAACGGCGTGGTGGCGCGGATGCTCGAAAAAGTTTCATCTTTGCGCCGCATCGTAAAGCAACCGGAGCGCTGGGATCGCATCGTCCAATTGGCCGCGACCTATGGCGAGAAGCTTCCAGCCGACCCTGATTCGAAAACGCTCAACGATTTTCTGATCAAGCGCAAAACAGCGGACCCGGATCATTTTGCCGACCTTTCTCTCGCCGTGATCAAGTTGATTGGCCCCGGAGAATACGTTCTCGAGCGCCCCGGCGATCCCGCCTCGGGACACTTTGGCCTGGCGGTTCAGGATTACACCCACTCCACCGCTCCCAATCGCCGCTTCGCTGACATGGTCACGCAAAGACTTATCAAAGCCATGCTCGCGGGCCAGCCCAATCCTTATTCGGATAACGAACTTTCCGTGGCCGCCGCCAACTGCACTGAGAAGGGAGACGCCGCGCGAAAAGTCGAGCGNNGACGCCGTCGTCACCGGCGCAACTCCCAAGGGAACGTTCGTGCGCGCGCTGCAACCGCATGTCGAGGGATTGCTGGCGCAAGGTCAGCAGGGAGCCGATGTTGGAGACAAGCTGCGCGTCAAGCTGATTCGCGTCGACGTGCAGCGCGGCTTCATCGACTTCGCCCGCGTGTAGGGCGTCAGTCCAGGGCATCGGAAGCTTTCGGCACCGCTAGCCTTTCCACTTCGTCGTGCCTTGCTTTAGAGGGCTTTACTTGGTCAGAAGCCGGTTCGATCCCAGCCGGAGCAGTTCGTCCCGCAGANNAACAAGTTGCTGCTTTTCATCCGGCGCCCAGCGGCTTAGGCCTGGGATAAGAACCAGAACCAGCGACCAGTTCTCGAGCGCTTGCTGCTGCACCGGATTCCAGCGTGCTTTATCAATCTCGAGAGCCCGTG
>PLKR01000212.1:3541-6419 GCA_003140655.1 Acidobacteriaceae bacterium
GCCAGCCGCTTCAACGTCCGGGGCGGAGTCCGGTATTTCGGCTTGGCGGAGATTTTCTTCTCTTCTCGTTCACACAATGCCTGCAGATCGGCGCGCCCCGAACGGAAGCCCAGCTTGCGGTAGAACCAGAACGCCCCGGAGTCGATGGCTTCGTCGTTATTCTGCCCGATCTGATACGGATAGATCGAAATGCACTTCGCATCGGTGAGAGCGCGGAGGCAGCGCAGGGCTTGCGCGTAGATCCACGCGGTTTCTCCTTGGCGATAGGTGTAGAAGGTGTTGAAGCCGACCTCGATCCATTCGCAGAGTCCAATAGCTTCGACGTAATTGATAGGGACGCCGTTCTTCACGGTGTAGCCGGCAAGATAGGCGCGCAGCGGGAGACGGCGAGTGGGCGGCAGTCCCCAGAAATGCATGACTACGCCGCGGCCGAGATTCGCGCGAACTACCGTGCGCGGGTCACCGAGCGTGGTGCCGTAGAGTTCGCGGTAGCGCACAGCCATGATCTCGCGGACGGCGTGCATCACGGATTCTCCGGCGGCGAGGGAAAGCTTTTCGAGTTTTGGCGCGGGCTGGGCTAGTTCGTCCGAGAGAGAAACTTCGCTGCGCTGGATGAGGGGGGCGTTGTGGAAGTAGAAGCGGTGGGGACGCGCCCAGTTGCGTGTGCGGGAGAGCTTGAGATTTTCGAGTTTCCAGCGGAGCGGAAGACAAAGTGAGTCGTAGAGTTCGGCGCGTTGGCGGGCGGGAACCGGGAGTTGCGCGAAGCGGTTGAGGAGCCAGGGGAGCGGATGCTGGCGGCCTCGTGCGGCGGCCAGCCAGCTCTGCCAGGGGATGTTGGCTTCGACATCGGCGTCTTCTTCCAGGAGCGGAATGAAACGCGGCCAGGTGCTGCCCCGGGCGCGCTCGGCTTGATAGTCGTCCCGGTAATCGTTCCAGGCAACCTCGACATTGCGGGGGATGCAGCGCACGAGCCAATGAGCTACGTTGAAGGAGAGAGTGTCCTGCATGGTGGTGCCGGCCATGCCGGAAGTGTCGAAGTCGTCGAACAGGGACATGTCGGCGTGGAGGGTGCGAAATTTCTCGATGCGCTGGTGGAAGGTGTTGAGCAGATGCTCGACGCGCGGGATTAGAGACGGCGCGTGGGGGAAGGCTCGAAGGAACAGCAGCGATTCGTGGAAGCGGATGAGTTGATGAGGGTCGTTCAGTTGGAGCTTTGAAAGTTGGGAGAGAAGGGTTGTGATGAGACCAGCATGGTTGGAGTCGAAGCGGCTCTTGGCGGCTTCTAGTTCGGTGAGGAGGTGGTTGGGATCGTGTTCCTTAGAATCGTGGGAAGGTCTCGGCATGGGCGGCGAGATAGTTTACCGCAAGCTGCTCGCGATCCTGTGAAGCGATTTTCATCTGGAGCGTCCCCAATCGGTATGCGGCCGTTACCGCCCCACGCATGCGCGGTCAAACACTTCTGAGCGTGTATAGTGCTGTGTTGCTCTGAGTCTCGCCTCCAATCGAAAGGGTCCAAATTCGGGAGGGAAAAAAAGAATGGGGTGGTTTTTCTGGTTTTTCTTTGTCTCTGGATTCTGTAGCGTTCTTTGCGAACTCATTTGGCTGCGCCTGGCGATGGCGCAATTTGGCGTAACCACGGCGCTGACCTCGATCGTTCTATCCGTATTCATGGCGGGACTTGGGGCAGGGTCCTGGTTGGCGGGAGCGCTGGTGCAACGCTACGGCGACCGTATCAACTTTCCTCCCTTGCGACTGTATGGCCTGCTTGAGCTGATGATCGGGTTCTCGGCTCTGGTGGTTCCGACCGAGCTGGTTTGGGGACATCGTCTGCTGGAGAGTCTGGCGGATCGCGCCGCCGTGTCATCGGCTGCGTACTACCTGATCTCGGGACTCTGGCTGGCGGGAACGATGGTCCCGTTTTGCGCCTGTATGGGCGGGACGATTCCGGTGGCGATGTTCGCGATCCGCAAACAGCAAAAGGAGGGCGATCGGCGGTCGTTCAGTTTTCTTTACCTGGCGAATGTGCTGGGCGCGGTGCTGGGTTCGTTTCTGCCGCTGCTGCTCATCGAGCCTTACGGTTTTCATCAGACGCTGCTGATTGGGGCGGCTTTGAATGCGGCAATCGCGGCGTCAGCTTTTGTGGTGTCGTCGGTGTCCCGTGCGGCTCCGCTGCGAACTTCGACCGCATCTTTTTCGAGCGCAAGCGCGGGGGCGGTGGGCGCCATCGAATGCAATCGAGGTGTATTGGTTCTGCTGTTCACCACTGGACTGGCCACCATGGGGATGGAGTTAATCTGGATTCGGCTGTTCACCCCTTATATCGGCCCGGTGGTCTATTCCTTTGGCATGATTCTGGTGGCGTATTTGCTGGCTACATATGCGGGATCGCAGATTTACCGCTATTGGAGCCGGACGCGAAAGCAGGAGAGCCGGCTCACCTGGGTATCGCTGGCGCTGCTAGGAATGCTGCCGGTGCTGACCGCGGACACTCGCATCCCGTTGCATCTCGTGGCGCGGGTGTTTGTGGGCGTCATGCCGTTTGCTGGGATGATCGGTTTCCTTACGCCCATGCTGGTGGACCGGTGGTCGGGTGGCGATCCGGACCGCGCAGGGCGGGCTTATGCAGTCAACGTAGTGGGTTGCATTGTGGGGCCGCTGGTTTGCGGATTCCTTTTGCTGCCACTGGCCGGCGAGCGCTGGTCGGTGCTGTTGCTGGCACTGCCGTGGTTTGCCATGGCATTTCCCGGGCGATGGACAAGCGGCGTTCAGAGATTCAGCCGGGCGACGGCTTACGGCATTCTGCTGGTGGCGCTTGGTGTGTTGCTGGCGAGCAAGGATTTCGAAACCCAGTTTCCGGTTCGAAGAGTACTGCGCGATT
>PLKR01000212.1:6442-8121 GCA_003140655.1 Acidobacteriaceae bacterium
ATGGGCACCACGTTCCGCTCGGTGATGACCTGGAATATTTCCGGCACGGCGGTCGAGCTCGTGCCGAGCGTACCGAAGTTCTTCAGCTACTATCACGCGGATGCAAACGAAGTAAGGAAATTGCCGCTGGCGCATGTGGTGATCGACGATGGCCGGCGCTTTCTCGAACGGTCGCCCGCCAAGTACGACGCGATTATCGTGGACCCTCCGCCGCCGGTGCAGACGGCAGGTTCGAGCCTGCTGTATTCGCAAGAATTTTATGCCGTCGCCAAGCAGCGGCTGGTGCCGGGCGGAATCCTGCAGCAATGGCTGCCCGAGGCTGACGCGCCCACGCAAGCGGCGGCGGCACGGGCGATCAAGAACTCTTTCGCTTACGTGCGCGTGTTCCCCGGGATCCAAGGATGGGGTTGGCACTTCCTGGCAAGTGAACGTCCCATCCCGCAGCGAACAGCGGCTGAATTGGTGGCGCGGATGCCCGCGCGCGCGGCTTCCGACATGATGGAATGGGGACCGGCGGCATCACCGGAAGAGCAGCTGAATCTTCTGCTTTCCCACGAATCGTCCACAGATGCCGTCATCGCGCTCTCGCCAGCTACGGCTGCGCTGCAGGACAACCGTCCGATCAATGAATTCTTCTTGCTACGAACGCCTTTCGATCAGCTAATGGCGATGGAGTGAGCGGTTGTAGTGAGAGGCGCAGTTTTCTAGTGGTCAGTGATCAGTGACCGGTGGCCAGTAGAATCGGGTGGCCGGCCGCTCTTACTGGCCACTGACTACTGATCACCGGCCACTGCTTTTCAAAGTCAGGCGTAACCTTTCTTCTTCCAGACTTCCCAATCGGAACGGACGGATTGCAGCATCGCCTCGGCGGCGTGGTGCAGCCACTTTGCTTTCTGTCTGTCGAGATGGCGGAGAATGAGTTTGCGCGCGGATATGGTGCCGAGATGGATGTTGGCGGTTTCCCATCCCATGGCCTGGAGCAGGCGGAGTTCTGTGCCGGGGGCGCGCAAGGACGCCAGTTCGATCCGGGAGCAGTCAGGGGCCAGGCGGCGAACGATCCAGCGTCCGCGCAACTGAACGAAGTGATCGGGACAGCGGACGGCACGGTTGATGATGGTCTGGTAGAGGATTTCGGCTGGGCCTTCTTTCCGAGCGTCATTCTTCTCAGCCTCGACCGTCTGCGCCCAGTGGGATGAGGACGGAACCAGGGCCTTGGCTTCGCGGGCAATGCGGCCGCCGTGCCAGTCGGCAATGGCTACGTAGCGGGCGTGGCCCAGACTGCCGAGCCCGGCAGTGCGGTGGGCGAGGCGAAACTTGATGCCGGGTGCCGGCATTAGATGCTCGAGAGCATCGACGGCGCTGACAGGGCATTCGCCTTTGAGGGTGGGAAGCGCATCCATCCGCTGCCAGAAATGGACGGGATCGCGGAGTTCGCCTCCGGCGATGCGGCGGAGCCACTGATGTTTCTCGCCGAGGACAAAAGCGCAACCCTTTTGCAGCATGGCTTCGCGATAGCCTTCGAGCATGGCGGTGCAGATGTCCTCGCGTTTAACGGGGAGACGCCCGGCCTCGACGGCGAGATGAGCGCTGACTGCGAGACGTACTAAATCGATAGTGTAGGCCATGGGCCAGGCTTCGTCGAAATCGTTGACACCCCAGATGAGTCGGCCTTCGATGTC
>PLKR01000212.1:8170-14858 GCA_003140655.1 Acidobacteriaceae bacterium
CTTCGAACTGGCGGGTGGCTTTGACGACGTTCATGCGGGAACGATAGCGACGGGCGAATGGGAAGTCAAATGACAGGCGGCCTTCGCCCTGCCTGCGACTGCCGAGGCCGCTGTCGCCACATGATTCGTGGTGTTGGCAAGAGTGTGTGGGGTGGGACACACTGACCTCGGATAGCCACTCTTCGCGGGCTCATGAGCTCCGATAAACCCTTCATTTTCAATCCAACGAGGATTGGTGTTCGTCCTGCGATATGGAGTTCGTGGAGGGCATTATGCAGATGGTGATCACATTTATGGCGGTGGTGGCGGGCCTGATTTTTTCGGTGGCGGTGGCGTTATTGGCAGAGGAACTGATTTTCGGTCAGGTGTTCCGGCTGTTCTTTGCCCGGCAGATGGTTCGACAGATGGTTCCGCAGACGGCGCCGGTGAAAACGGGGCAGAAGCGCTGAGGCGCAAAGGAGAACGACCATGCTTGCGTTGAAGTATTTGCTGATTACGGGCGGCCTGGCGATGATAATCGCGGCCGTGTGCATTCTCACATACGATCTGTATCGCGAAATGTTGTACCGGCGATCGATGGAAACGCCGGGAGCGGCAACGGGCGCTGCACCGGTAGCGGTGCGGTGGCGGACGTCGCTGGCGCTGGCGATGCTGGCGTGGGGGCCGCTGCTGGTGGCCTTCAGCATTGTGGTGGTGCCGAGTGGGACGGCGGGCGTGCGGGTGAGCGAGATGAGTGGGACGGTGCCGGGGACCCTTTATCCGGGGGCACACATGGTAATGCCGCTGGTGGAGGAGGTGGCGCTATTCGATACTCGGGATCAAGTNNCTTCTCGATGTGCAGGCTAAGGAAGGACTGACGCTGGGCTTGGCGATTACGGTGCGGTACCGGCTGGATGCGAAGAAGCTGGATTACATCCAGGGGAATTTACCGCGTCCGGTGGAAAAGGAAATCGTACCGCCTACGGTGGCCAGCGTGTGGCGGGAGATCGTGCCGAACTATACGGTGCGCGATGTTTTTTCGGCGAAGCGGGAGGAAGTGCGGCAACGGGCCGCAGGGCTGATCACGCAGAAGCTGGCGGCGGATGGGATTGTGGTGAAAGAGGTGATGCTGCGCGATATCCAATTGCCCCCGGAATATGCGAAGGGGCTGGAGGCGCTGCTGTTGAAGGAGCAGGAGAACGATCGCATGGGCGTGGAGACGGAGTTGAAAGGTAAACAAGTGCGGATTGCCGAACTGGAGGCCGAGGCCGCGAAAGTGCAGCAGGTCAAGCAGGCCGAAGGCGAAGCCCAGGTGCATGTGTTGCAGGCGAAGGGCGAAGCGGACGCGATGCAATACACGCTGCCGCTAAAGGAGAAGCAGATTCAGCAGAGCCGCCTGGAGGCCCAGGCGCGCAAGGAAGCCACCATTCAGAATGCGGAAGCAGAAGCACAGGCGAAAGAGATTGACAGCAAAGCTGAGGGGGAACGGAGGAAATTGCTGGCAGACGCCGAGGCGCAGGCCAAAGTGATGGACAGCAAAGCTGAGGGCGAGCGGCGGAGGTTGCTGGCGGATGCGGAGGCGGATCGCATCCGGGTAACGTCGGTGGCGGACGCGGAACGCATGCACAGCGAGGCAGCGATTTTGAAGGACAATCCGCTGCTGATTAATAAGATCGTGGCGGAACGACTCTCGGACAAGCTGCAGATCATGATGGTGCCGGCAGATGGGAAATTCTTTTTCGCCAACGACGTTTTGCGCGGCATGGATGTGGCTAGCCAGAGCAGGCAGGCGGAACGACAAACGAGATAATTTGGCCGGCAAAGCTGCGAGCGGTCCGCTGGAGGAAGTCCCCGCGGCTGACCGCTGGGCGAGTTCGCTATTTTTATCGCCATCCCTCGCGGGTCGAGCGGAATTACGGGCGGCTTATAACGCGCCCGCCGGCCTGACGCGCAGATATCGAGGCGCACCCTCAGGATGGATCTTCGACCACTGCCTCACAACCTTCGCTCTAAACCTGAGCGCTCCATCAACGGGTTTTCACCCCGGCGAAACTGGAGGGTGAGATATGATGCAGACGATTCCCTGGCATCTTACAGAGCCAGGTCCGGTTGGGAAAAGAAAACGATTGACGTTTCGTCGCAAACTGCTGGGCGTGTTCGCGCTGACGGTGTTTCTGTCGGTGGCGGCGGTGGCATTGCTGGTGTCGGCCGTGACGCGGCGGGCCTTTGATCGCAGTGAGGATGAAAGAACGTTGACGCTGGTGACGCAGTTCCGGCGGGCGTTCAACCGGCAGGGTGAGGACGTGGCGCGGCGAGTGGAGGCGATTGCGGCGTCGGAAGCAGCAAGTCGCATGACGTTGAAGTTGAACCGGCCGCGAGCGGATTCGGGGCCTTATTTCGAGCTGGCGAAAACGACAGGAGCGAATAGTCAGCTCGACTTTCTGGAGTTTGTGGAAAGCGATGGGACCATTATTTCTTCGGCGCAGTGGCCGGCCAAGTTTGGGTATCCGGAGGGCGCAATTGGCAGCTTTCCCATGGAGGCTGACCGGGGAGCATTCTTGAAGCAGGAAGAACTCCAGGATGCAACGGCGCTGGGTTTGTTCGTAGTGCGTGCAACGCGGGTAGGGGAACATCCGGTCTATGTGATTGGCGGGCGTCGTTTGGATAAGACTTTCCTCGCTGGATTGGATATGCCGGCGGGCATGCGGGCTTTGCTATATCAAAATCGCGGGGATCACTTCGCGGCGGGGTTGTTGGTGGATCCCTCTGCTCCCCCGGAAAATATGCGGCCGGAGGAGAAGCTGGAGCCTCTAGTCGATGCGGTGCGACAGTCCAGACAGGAAATGACGAGCCGAGTGCGGTGGTCAGCGGATCCGGCGGAGGATGAAGTGTTTCATGCGATCCCGCTGGCAGGCGCGGGCAAGGATCGTCCGCTACTCGCGATTCTGCTGATCGGCAACTCGCGGCGGACCTATGTGGAGTTGATGCGACACATCCGCTCGGCGGCGTTGATTGTGGAAGGCGGAGGAATTCTGCTGACGATTCTGCTGAGCAGTTGGGCGGCGGCGCGGGTGACGCGTCCGGTGGAGCAACTGGCGCACGCGGCACAGGAAGTCGCGGCGGGAAATTGGAATGTGCGGGTAGAAGTGGCTGGAGCGGATGAACTGGCTCAATTGGCTGATTCTTTCAATCGCATGACCGCGGAATTGCTTGGGCAAAAAGAGCGTCTGGTGCAGGCGGAGCGGGTGGCGGCATGGCGGGAACTGGCGCGGCGGCTGGCGCATGAATTGAAGAATCCGCTGTTTCCGCTTCAGCTTACGGTGGAGAATCTGGTGCGCGCGCGGCAGCAGAATCCGGAGCAGTTCGAGGAGGTATTCCGGGAGAGTTCGCGAACGCTGTTGGCGGAGCTCGCGAATCTGAAGGGGATCATTGGGCGATTCAGCGAGTTCTCGAAGATGCCTCAGCCGCAGTTGCAGCGAGTGCAGGTGAATGAAGTGATTCGAGGCGTGGTGCAGCTTTTTCAGGCGCAACTGGAAGCGCCGGGGCGTGCGAAGATCAGTTGTGATCTGCAGCTGGACCCTCGCCTGGAGCCGGTTGCGGCGGACGCGGAGTTATTGCATCGCGTGATTTCAAATCTTGTTCTGAATGCGATGGACGCGATGCCGCAGGGCGGAGCCTTGACATTGCGCACGCGGGATGAAGACGGCAAGGTGCTGATTGAGGTTGCGGATACGGGATCGGGGTTAACGCCGGAGGAGTGTGCGCGGATCTTTACTCCCTATTACACGAGCAAGCAGCACGGCACTGGCCTGGGGCTGGCCATCGTGCAATCGGTGGTGAGCGACCATGGGGGAAGCATCCGCGTGCAGAGTGAGCCGGGGCGGGGCACAACATTTGTAATCGAGCTGCCAAGGAGCTTGGATCCCGTACGGAACGCCTGATGAAGTGCGTCAGAGATTCGGAGGATGTTTGGCAACGAAAGCACATCTGCTGATCGTCGACGATGAAGCGAACACGCTGGCATCACTGGCGCGGGCATTCCGGCTGGCCGGGCACGAGGCTACGGTGTGTGACAATGCTGGCAAGGCGTTGGAACTGGCCAAGGCGCAGAACTTCGACGTGATCCTTTCGGATGTGGTGATGCCGGGAAAGGGCGGCCTTGCGCTACTGGAAGAATTGAAGGCGCAGGGAGTGACCGCGCCGGTAGTGATGATGTCAGGGCAGGCGGANNGCGGCTGGAAAGCGAAAACCGGCAACTCAAGCAGCGGCTGGGCAAGCACGAGATTGTATGGCAGGGCGCGGTCATGCAACGCGTGATGTCGCAACTCGAACGCGTGGCGGCGAGTGAAACGCGGGTTTGCATCCTGGGAGAAACGGGCACGGGAAAAGAGCTGGTGGCGCGAACCATTCATGAACGCAGCGCGCGCGCCGGTGGGGCGTTTGTAACGCTGAATTGCGCGGCGGTTCCGGCCGAGCTGATTGAGTCGGAACTCTTCGGACACGAGAAAGGATCGTTCACCGGCGCGGCGGGACGGCATATTGGAAAGTTCGAGCAGGCGGATCACGGCACGATTTTTCTGGATGAGATTGGCGATATGCCGCTGGCCATGCAGGCCAAGCTGTTGCGAGTGCTGGAGGAAGGAGAAGTGGAGCGCATCGGCGGCGACAAGCCGGTGAGCGTGGATGTGCGCGTGGTGGTGGCGACGCATCGCGATCTGGAAGCGCGCGTGCGCGAAGATAAATTCCGCCAGGACTTGTTTCACCGGATATATGTTTTTCCCCTGGCGTTGCCGCCGTTGCGCGAGCGGCACGAGGACATTCCATTGCTGGTGGAGCATTTTGCGGCGCAGGTGAGTGCGCAGAATGGATGGAAGCCGGTTCCATTTACCGCGGAGGCGATGGCTGCGTTGCAGTCCCACCAGTGGCCGGGGAATGTTCGTGAGTTGCGCAACATAGTGGAGCGGCTGATGCTGCTCGCGACCAACGGTCAGGTTGATGTCGCGACCGTGGAGATCGCTTTCCCGAAAGGCGGTGGCGTCGCGGCGTCTTCTGCATTCCCGGCGGGAGCGCTGGCTGAGCGTGTCGACGCCTTTGAGCGGGAAGTAATCCTGGCGGAGTTGAAGCGCAGCCATTCGAATGTGAGTTTGGCGGCAAAGTCGCTGGGTCTGGAGCGCAGCCATCTTTATAAGAAGGCGGAGCAGTTGGGAATCAATCTGCGGGCCATGCGGCGCGAACAAGGCTCGCCGCAGGAATAAGGTTACTCCACGCTAATCGGCGGCCACGGATGACTGAGCCAGGCCGCGCTTGAGATCGGCGGCGAGGAGACGGTGAAATAATTGTTCGCCAGCTTCGCGGCGCACAGAGAGTCGTCCGGCGCGATAGGCTCGCGACTTAAGTCCACGCTGCACATCTTCGCAGATGCCGAGATCTTCCTCTTGCACGCGATTGCCAACATTCACCGACTGCTCGTTATATTCGCGGCCCGCGTCGCTGATGTCCGAGAAGTAGAAATCGAAGATCACAGTGCAATCATCGACATCGACGGGGATCACCAGGTTTGTGTCCATGTATCCTTCGTAGCAATTGATCATCAGGTTGGGATGCTGCCAGAAATACCAGGCGCGATCGCCTTTGCGCGCGGCTCCGGTGGCAGCATCCTCGCCGGAAGCGACCATGGGGCTGGATTGCAGGCAGTAACGGTCTTCGTTCTCGATGGTGTACTGCTTGTAATCCAAGACAGAATTCAGACCTTTGTGCAGATGCGGGATGTGGTAACCGCCGTCGAGGTAGTTGTCGACGAAGACCTTCCAGTTGCAATGGATGTTGTAGGTTCGCCGATCGAAGTAGTGCAGTTTGCCGATGCCGAGAGGTGCGACGCGCTGGACGAGGCCGCCGAGAAATTCGGCGAGCGGCGCTGCGTGGTTGTCGAGGTTGACGAAGACAAAGCACTCCCAGGTTTCGACGCGAATGGGGACGAGGCCGTTTTGCGAGCGATCGAAATTCTCGACGCCTTCGAACTCGGGCATGCCTTTCAAGGAGCCATCGAGGCCATAATTCCAGCCGTGATACGGACAATGCAAGAGAGAGGCCTGGCCGCAGGGTTGGGTTACGACGGCAGCGGCGTGGTGGCGGCAAACATTGTAGAAGGCGCGCAGAACGCCGTCGTTGCCGCGGACGATGACGATAGGCTCTCCGGCAACGGTCGCACGAACGAACTCTCCCGCCGCCTTCACTTGATCAGTACGCGCGACCAGTTGCCAGGTTTTGCTGAACACGCTGAGGCGCTCCAGGTCGGCGATGCGGGGATCAACATACCAGGCTGCGGGAATGGTTGAGGCTTGCGACAGTGGTGCGCGGTCGTCGTAACTGGAGAGGATCTGCTCGATGGAAGCTTGTATCATCTGAAGTTCTTGCCGTGGATTTCAATACTATCTATCTGTTTTGCGGGCGGCAAGGAACTAACGAACTGGACCAACGAACTAAATAACGAGCAGGCTCCGGTGAGAGCCTGCTCGATTGGTTTGCGGCGGGATTAGCCAACGTTGCGCAAGCGCGGCTGTTCCGCGTGTACGAGGGGTGCATCCACGAGGTGTTCGCTAAGGAACCAGACTTGCAATTCATTGGTCCGCAGCACGTCGCTGACGGCCAGATCGTTGGTCCCGGCGTCACCCAGTTTGTCCGCACGCTCCGCCAATTCGCGGCAATGGCC
>PLKR01000212.1:14877-17692 GCA_003140655.1 Acidobacteriaceae bacterium
CCGAGAAGTTGTATCCGTTCGGCGATCGTGTCGACGATCTCCGATTGTTCTCCATAATGTTTGTCGAACAGCAGATGGAGCTGATAAAAAGTTGGTCCCGCGACTTGCCAATGCGATTTCTTATAGAGATCGCGCAGGGTCATGGTGTCGGCTAGCAATAGGTTGAGTTGTTCGGTCATTTCCAGGCGAACCGGTTCTTCAAGTTCGAGAGGCAGCATGTGCGAAACGGTGCCATACGCTTGAATTTCGGGAGCACTCTGGTGAAGACGAGGCTGGGCGCTCAGGTTCCCTCGCTCGGCAGTGATGGGTGCTTGCGCGTTGCGATCTTTCTTAGCCATAAGCAATATTCTCCTTGCTGCTTAATTGTCTCAGTTCCTGCCTACAAAATCTCGGCGTCATTTCGATGCCCGGAACCGGCGCTGGGATGCGGCGGACCCTCCGGCAGACCGATTTTAAACGGGAATTAGGCAGGAAATGGGCGATTAATAAAGCGGCGGGTTGAGGAATCTGGGGTATCATTAAGACATGCCCTACATCCTCGAACACCTTACCAGCCTTCGTCAGGAAATCACGGATTTACGGAACATGAACGCTCGCTCCGCAGCCAAGAGCGCGGATAGCCAGATCGACCAATCGGCGGTGGAGATGCGCGCCAACCGGCTCGTGGAGATCAAAAGGGAGTTGTCGCAAATGCTCAACCGGCCCGAGGACCCCGCGGTCTGGTGGGAAAAAGGCGGTCGGCGCAGCCGCATCGCGTAACAGCCCGCGCAGGGAAATCGGTTGTTGCCTTCATTGGGCTTTGGTCCAGTGAGGGCTTTTGTTTTTGTGCGGGACAGTCTTGCTCGCGCTTGCCCGCTCTTGCTCGCGCAAGAAGAAGACCAGCCATGACCACGCTCGGGAAGGGCACGACCTCANNCTGCGGAAAACTCCGCTTCGAGCCGGCTCGGGAAGGGCACGAGTTCCACTCGTGCCGCTAAGTCGACGAAAATGGCTCCGCGCTTCAGCGCCTGAGGTAGGCCCTTTCACTGGCGCAACGAGTCCTTCCGCAACCTCTTCAGTCCTGCCGCAAAGGCGTCGCGCGTCGCGCGGCCTCACAGCCCGCGAAAAAAGCCAGGTTTTGGGTGGAGCAGCGCTTCCAGCGCTGCGTTAAAGGCTTTGTTTTCAGCGACGGCTTCAGCCGCTGAGGGCAAGCCGTCTAATTCTAATCCCGGGGAGATTTCCACAGGTTTATTTTTCCCAATGTTCACATAACCTTGCTTCCCATTTTGGGACGGAGATACTGGAAATAGGGCATGGTTTGCGACTGGGAAAACAGGTTCCTCACCCCGCTGGGCGAGCTGGGTTCGGAATGACAAGTTCGGAATGACAAGCCAGTCCGGAGAGGAAATGAGTGATTCGGTATGAGTGTGTTAATTGGGGATTTGATGGTGATGACGGAGACGCAGCAATGGCGCGCTCGGGACGCGGCATGGTGGCTTGGGCTGACATACAAACGTCGCGGCGAGATGGCCGAGGCAGCGTTCTTGCACAAAGCCTCGATGCTGGGCTTTGGCGTCTCCAAGCCGTGGGGGGACAGTGATCCATACGACCTGATTGTGGATTCGGGCAGCGGCTTGTGGAGGGTGCAGGTCAAATCCGCCTATCGAGGCGACAAATACGGCGGATACATGATTAGTGCCCATGGCAGCCGGGGCAAGAAAGGCTACACCCTGAAGGAGATCGATGTACTGGTAGCCTACATCGTGCCGGAGGACTTGTGGTATGTGTTGCCGGTTGCGCTTTTTCGCAATATCAAAAGCCTGAAATTGTACCCGAAGCCCCGCAGAGGGTCCTCGAAGTACAACGTGTATCGCGAGGAGTGGCGGCTGCTGGGAAAGAAACCTTAGCGGCTGAGGAATTGCGCGGCGGTCGTGAGGGCCGCGTCCAGGCCCTGGGCCGTCGGGGCCCCTCCCTGGGCAAGGTCTTTGCTGCCGCCGCCGCGTCCGCCGAGCTTGGCCATGGTTTCTTTCAGGAGCTTCCCCATGTCGTGGGGCTGTCCGGCAGATTGAGCAAAAACCAGTGCGGGTTGCGGCGACTCGGTGGCCAGCAGCGCGATCACGGCGGGAGATTGCCGCGTCAGCTTCTGGCCCAGCAGCTTGAGGAAGTTAAGGTCGCGATCGGAAAAGGTTCGTACCACGAGCTTGCGGCCGTGGCTCTCGGGAGTTTCCGCTAACAGGGTTGCGGCCTGAGCCGCGGCCAGTTCGTCCTGCGATTGCTCGATCTGCTTGCGCAGCGACCTGATCTCGTCGAGAGACTTGCGGGCGTGTTGCGGACCGTCGTAGATATGCGCGGAAAACAGCGCGGCGATTTCGGTCAGCGTGTTGAAATCGCGACGCGCGGTGGCGACGGCGCGCCCGCCGGCAACGAATTCCACGCGGTATCCCTGGCGAACCTTCTCGGTCCTGCGCAGGCAAATTCCGCCAATCTGTCCGGTGCGGTTCACATGCGTGCCGCCGCACGCGGTGAGGTCGAAGTCGTGGATGTCGATGAGGCGCAGTTGGTCGCGTTCGGTGGGCGGAAGTTTGCGCAGGCCAAGCGTGGCGGCTTCGTCGCGAGTCACAAAACGCAGGTCGACCGGACGATTCTCGAGGATGATTTCGTTGGCCAGACGTTCGGCCGATTCGACTTGCTCTTTGCTGAGCGAGGGCGAATCAAGATCAATGGAGCAATACTCGTCGGCCATGTGGAAAGAGACGGTTGGCATATTGAAGAGACGCACGAAGGCGGCGGAGAGCACGTGCTGCGCGGAGTGTTGCTGCATGTGATCGCGACGGCG
>PLKR01000212.1:17762-21479 GCA_003140655.1 Acidobacteriaceae bacterium
CGAGCAGACTTCGGCGTCGAAGTTGTAGAGGAAGGAATCGTGGTAGTAGAGGCGGTCGGTCATGGCTCCTTCAGCATAGGCATGGGACAGACGGTTATCAAGTCGTTGTGATCGGTGATACCCCCGCCGCCTTTAGCGTCGAGCATTCGATGTTATCTTTAGTGGTTGCGCTGAAAAGCGCAACCATCTATGGACGTTCTTCAAAAACTTTTTGAGCAGCACTTCCACGTTCCGCCCGAGACTGTGCAGCCACTGCAGGTCGCGCTCGGCGGGTCGGGGAGAAAGATCATCCGGCTTTCCAGCGGCAAACTCAGCGCGATCGGGATTCTCTACGGCGTGCCCGAGGAGAACGTCGCTTTCATCGAGTTTTCCCGGCATTTCCGGAAGCACGGTCTGCCCGTGCCGGAAATTTATGCAGAAGATTTGAGCCACGGCGCTTACGTTGAAGAAGATCTGGGGGATACGACGCTTTTTGAGTTTCTCTCGAAGAATCGCGCAGGCGAGAATATCGCTCCGCAGGCGGTCGAGGCATATCGCAAAGTTGTGGCTGAGTTGCCCCGCTTTCAGATCGAAGCGGGACGCGATCTGAATTACAAAGTCTGCTATCCGCGCGGCAGTTTCGATCGCCAATCCATCGCCTGGGACCTGAATTATTTCAAGTATTACTTTCTCCGGCTCGCGGGCATCCCCTTCAACGAGCAAGCGCTCGAAGACGATTTCGATTGCTTGACGACTTTTCTTTTGGGCGCCAACTGCGACTATTTCCTCTACCGCGATTTCCAGTCCCGCAACGTAATGCTGTGCGCGGGCCAGCCGTTTTTCCTGGACTATCAAGGCGGCCGCAAAGGCGCGCTGCAATATGACATCGGGTCTCTTTTGTACGATGCCAAGGCCGATCTGCCGCCCGAATTGCGCCAGCAATTGCTCGATCTCTATATCGACAAGCTTGGCGGTTTCATCGAAGTGGAGCGCGAGGCGTTCCTGCATCATTACTACAGCTACGTTTACGTTCGCATCCTGCAGGCGCTGGGCGCTTATGGCTTTCGCGGTTTTTANNGAACGCAAGCCTCATTTTCTGCAGAGTGTGCCGTACGCGCTGAAGAACCTGCGATGGCTGCTGCACAACGTTAAGTTGCCGATCGCGCTGCCGACGCTGATGGAGGCATTCAACAGCATGCTGGCGTCAGAGAAATTGCAGGGCCTGGCCTCCGCTGCGGAGAATCTGACGGTGCGGATTTTGAGCTTTTCCTATCACCGGGGCATGCCGAGAGACGAGAGCGGACATGGCGGCGGGTTCGTGTTCGATGGCCGCAGCCTGCCGAACCCCGGCCGGGAAGAGCGCTTCAAGGCACTCACGGGCAAAGATGCTCCTGTAATCGACTATCTCAATCAGCAGGAGAGCGTGCATCAGTTTCTGGCCAGCGTGATGTCTCTGGTGGATGCCAGTGTGAGCGAGTATCAGCGACGCGGCTTCAAGAGCCTGATGGTGTCGTTCGGGTGCACTGGCGGGCAGCATCGTTCGGTGTATCTGGCGGAGCAGTTGGCGAAGCGTTTGCGCGCCAGGAGTGGAGTGGACGTTGTGGTACGGCATCGCGAGTTGGAGAGTAATGGTGNNTAGGGACACGTTTGCGGCCGCTCACAGATGACCGGCCGAAAGCGCTGGTAGAAGTGGCTGGCCGAACGCTGCTCGAGATCACACTTTCGCGCTTGCGTACGTTTGGGGTCCGCCAAGTGATCATTAATGTGCATCACTTTGCCGACATGGTTGTCGACTATCTGAAGAGGAATGACGACTTCGGCATGCGGATCGAGATTTCTCGCGAGGAAGCTTTGCTCGACACGGGGGGCGGTTTGAAAAAAGCCGCCTATTTCTTTCTCGATAATTCCAGTCGTTTGGACGAGCCATTCATACTGCACAATGTCGATGTGATCAGCACAATCGATTTGGGGTGCATGGCGGAGTTTCATGCGGAACATCAGGCCCTCGCCACACTGGCAGTGCAGGAACGCGAGACTTCCCGCTATTTGTTGTTCGACGAGCAATTGCGGCTTTGCGGGCGGCGCGCGGGTCGTGAGCAAAATGCGGAACTGATTCGATCTTCGCCGCAATTGAAGGCACTGGCGTTTTCCGGCGTCCACATTATTTCGCCNNAGAGGAAGGTGCTTTCTCGATTATCACGTCCTATTTGCGGCTTGCATCCCAGGGAGAGAATATCCTCGCATTTCGCGCCGATAGCTATTATTGGCGCGACCTCGGGAGGCCGGAGAATGTGGTGCAAGTAGAGCGCGATTTGAAAACCCGAGTCTTTATTTGAAGTGCCGGTTACGGCGCTTCAAACCTTCGACCAGTAGGGATCAGACAGCGTGATTACACTCAAAACCGCTCAATGAGTGTAATGACGATATAGCACCAACCATCACATAGGTTCCGGTTTACCGACCACAGAACAATAACTTGTAAAATGAGCATATGGCCCTGTTTGCGGGAAATGGGCACGGGGCGCTCTCACAGGATGCCGATGACCGGACGCGCCCCGTTCAGCGAACAGTGGATGCCCGTCCTGCCCTCGCCCAGCATATTTTTTCGACGGAACCGAACTTTAACTCCCTTTAACCCCTCTTTCAAACATGCACGCCCCATCGCATCCGGAGGAGCTTTCGCCCTGCGACCAAACTCTTCTTGTCCTCCTCGCCCAGGCCGGCGACCGGGCTGCCCTGGAACAGCTCCTCCGTAACAGCCATGCGCCGCTGCGCCGCTACATCACCCGCTTGGCTGGCGCCGATCTCGCCGACGACATTCTCCAGGAGACTTCAATCCAAATTTTCCGTAAGCTCCCGTTCTTGCGCGAGCCCGCTGTCTTCCATGCCTGGGCTCTCCGTATCGCCTCGCGCATCGCTATCAGCCACCTCAAACGCACCCACCGCTGGCAATCCCTCGACGACTCTCCACTCGGAACCTTCACTCCCAATCCCGACCTTGGCGGGCCACCCGATGCCGCCTTCTTCTCTCTTCTCGACCACGTCTCGCCCGCCAGCCGAGCAGTCCTCCTTCTTCACTACCAGCACGATCTTTCGCTCGAGGAAACCGCAGCTATTCTCGACATTCCTGTCGGCACCGCCAAGTCACGTCTCCATTACGGAGTCGCGACACTTCGCAAACACCTCACTCTCGAAAGGAAACCAGTATGAGTCCCGAATTCCAACAGCCCAACTCCGAAAATACGAACGCCGAAATCACCTTCGTCCAACAGGCCCTTGCAGCCGCAGACAGGTCGGAACGCCTCTCTCGAATCATCGTCGTCGTGCTTGGCATTCTCGCCGTCGTCGCCTTCATCTGGATGCACCTCCACATGTTCCCGCCAGAAACTCTGGCTGGGCTATTGCATTCGTTGCTTCGCGTCGATCTCTTCTTCCTTGTCGTTATCTTCGCCCTCACTATGTATCTTCGGCATGCCATCAATGAAAACACCCGCATCATCCTTCGGGCGCTTGCCAACACGCGCAACCGCTAAGTTCACCGCAGACGAAAGCGCGGACCGCCCTGGTCCGCGCTCACGCCTGCGCATCTGATTCGTATTCGCACAACCCGGAATTTGACGATGTGCGTGAAGCAGTGGTGACTGGCAGTTTCCACATTTCTCGGGGATGCTGAAGACCACTTCTTAGATTGAGGGCCGAGTGACGGGCAAACCGGAAGTAACTGTTGTAACCAGGCGT
>PLKR01000066.1 GCA_003140655.1 Acidobacteriaceae bacterium
AACTCCACTCTCAATCGACACCGTAGGGGCTGCGCTGAACCACGACCGGAATTCTCCGGTGTGGAACAGTTTTTCCCTTTTTCTGCGGAAGATATTCCGTTTCCACTTGGATTCTTGATTACTGGCGTAACGTCCAAGGTAACCGTAAAAGTAATCTTGTGGCAAAGCGATATTTGCCGAATTCTCCTCTTCTGCGGGGGCTGAAGCTTGAGCTAAGTTGTCTCCCTACTAGGAATTCCGAGACGCAAATTAGCATCGAACGGGCCCTGGGGCAGCTTCGAACGTTGCGCAATTCTGAAGCTGGCATCGCGATTGCACTGTTTCTTCGTAGAGCATGACAAGAATGATGCATATCGTCTGGGTGCGCAGTTTACTCATCGCTTACTGCTCCGCACAAACACCGACCATGAAGGTATTGTCCGGAACGGCCATCAAGCGCCCGTGTCGCTCACTTCCGACGACGCAAAGCCCGTGCACCCGGACGTGGCAGTTCCGGAAACGAATAAGCGCCATCTGCACGCAACGTTCTTTGTCATTGTCTCCAAACTTACCTCGTTAGACGATTGGAGAAAGGTGCGGTCACAGGGCCACGACGCTTGGCAATCATAAAGAAAAAATGGAACCTGATATCTCTCGCGTCTATCGCGCTTACCTTTCTTTTGTTTGTAAGTTGCGGGGGCAATCCGACGCCAGCCTCAACAAAGCCGACAACGCCCGCGCCACCCTCCTTGTCTTCGATCACGCTGACTCCGCATGCTGCGTCGGTACAGGTGGGGGTTACCCAACAGTTCACCGCCGCGCCTAAAGACCAGTACGGCAATTCCATGGCAGGCGGCCCTCTGACATTTGCCAGCAGTAACACGGCAATCGCCACAATCAGTACAACTGGGTGGGCGACAGGGATAGCGGTAGGTACCTCTACCATCACAGTAGCCTCGGATGGTATTAGCACATCCGCGCTGCTTACGGTGACCTCGCCGCCGAACTTCACGCTGTCAGTCGCACCCAGCACTCTGATCGTTACTCAAGGGAGCAGCGTCCCAAGCACGATTACGGTGAATCCCACAGGCGGCTTCACGAGCAGCGTAAGCTTGGTGGCCTCGGGCCTGCCCAGTGGAGTGACCGCGTCATTCACCTCAACCAGCGCAACTACGAGCATCTTGACCCTGACGGCGAGCAGTACGGCCACCACGGGCGCGACCACGGTCGTTATCACCGGCACCTCGGGAGACTTGACGCCGCAAATCACCCCGATCAACCTCACGGTTGCCCCGCTCCCCTCGGTATTAACGAAGATCAGCGTATCGCCAGCGTCAGCGTCCATACAAATCGGGAGTGAGCAAAGTTTCACCGCTGTAGGGATCGATCAGTACAACAAGCTCATGACAGGCATTGGATTCACTTGGGCGACGAATAGCAACTGCGTCACGCTCAATGAGTCTTCTGCCACGGGAGTATGTCGGGGCACAGCAAGCATCGTTGCCTCGGCACAGGGTGTTAGCAGCTCCCCTGCGTTGTTGACTGTGCTTCCACCGCCGCCCGCGTTGACGACCATAACTTTGACTCCCGCGAACCCTTCTATTCTTACGACGGGTTCTCAACAGTTTGCTGCCAGTGGGGTTGACCAGTACGGAAATCCGATGAGCGGGATCACGTTCACGTTCGCCAGCAGCAACCCGAGTGTGGCGACCATCAGCGCCACCGGATTGGCCACCGGCGCAGGGGGGCCTACCGAGGGGACAAGTACCATCACCGCTTCGTCGCAGAGGATCAGTGCCAGCACAACACTGACAACCACGAGGCCCGCATCCATTTTGACGACAATTGCCGTAACGCCGTTGACAGCGACAGTGCCGGCGGGCAGTTCCACATCGTTTGCCGTAACAGGATTAGATCAGTTTGGCCTTTCTATGTCCGGACTCACGTTCACGTGGGTGAGTTCCAATCCAAACATTGCTACTGTAAATGCCATCAATACCGAGGGCCAGAACCGTGCCATCGCGACTGGCGTCGCGCAGGGTGGCGGTACTGTAACCATCACGGCCAGCGCCCAAGGGGTCACTGCACCACCAGTGCAACTGACTGTAACCCCGGCCCCTCCCGTGCTCACAACTATCAGCATCACGCCGACGAATGCGTCGATAAATGCCGGTTCGACTCAAACGTTCACCGTGTCTGGCACGGATCAATTTGGTGCACCGTTTAGTCTTTCTTCTGTTCAATTCAGTAGTGAGAATCCAAACATAGCTACGGTGAACGGCAATGTCGCTACCGGAGTTGCTGCTGGCATCGCGCAAATTACCGCTATGGCTGGCTCTGTGACGGGACAGGTGTTCTTGACAGTCACAACGCCGCCTCCACCACCTATAGCGCCTCCTGTAGTTACCCGATTATCACCTCCACTGGCGTTGACAGGCAACACTGACCTGACGTACCTAACGATCACAGGCAGCAACTTCGCTACCGGGGCCACGGTGAATTTCGGATCTAACATACTGACCCCTGTTTCCATCACCTCGAATACCATGACGGTCACGATTCCGGCCGCTGAGTTGAAAGCGGCTGCTACCGTTCCGGTCACGGTGTCGAACCCGGCACCCCAGGCCGGGACTTCCGCACCCCTGTCCTTCTTGATCACTGCCAGCGGTTTCGTCTCGATTGACTTCGACGATGGGTACCAGTCCATGTACGACAACGGTCTGCCCATCTTCGATGCGGCGGGGATAAGGACCACACAATACATCATCACGGGCAACACGCTCGGGGATACCATCGTCAACCCTGATCTCGGGCCAGTAGGAGTTGGTAACACCGGCTTCGTCACTTGGGACGAAGTCCAGACCATGGCGGCGAACGGGCACGAGATCGGTGCTCATACCCGCACTCACCAATCCCTATCCACCCTTTGCCAGATACCCGACTGCACAGTGGCTGACACCTTAACGAACGAGATTAATGGCTCTAAAGCAGATTTGATTGCGCAGGGACTTAATCCCCTTACGTTCGCCTACCCGTATGGGGACTATGGGTATCCTAATAGCGCAATAGGACTGGCGGTCCAGAGCGCGGGGTTCCCAGGCGCACGCGACTCCGACGCAGGTTACAACGGCACTCACTCCGGACATGGAAAGATACTGCCCTACTATTTGTGGTGCCAAGCTGGAGAGACAGACCTGAATACCACGCTGGCCAACCTAACGGGGTACATCGACTACGCTGTTGCGAACAAGTTGTGGTTGATCATCCTGCTGCATCGCGTTGACGACAATACACCAGACGACGTGTCTATTAGCATCAGTTCAACGATACTTCAAGGAATGGTTGATCATATTGTGCAGAACAACGTGAATGTCGTCACCAATTCCGAGGGGTTGATTATCGAAAACCTTAACGGCCAGACACAGCAGTTTGTATTTCCCGATTAGTAAGTTCGGGTCCGTGAGCGATCTAAAAAAGGGCAATTCTGCGCGGCAAACCTACCAGATGGGGTGACTTCGGACTAGCTTTGGCGTATTCGGGGCGAAAGGAGTTGGGATGCCGGTTCGCCCGCTTCGAGCGTCCGCAAGCGCTCGCGTATGTCGTGGCACAGCAACGTGACGGAAATACCTCCGAAGCGTGGCGGATAACGGTTGAGCCGCCGCAGTGCCGCTTGCAACAACAGCATGGCTCCCAGAGGATTATTGCGTTGCAGGTGATGGAACGCGGCAGTCACCTGGATCAGTCCCTGCAAAAACGTTTTCTCCGGCTCGGGCGACCCCAGCCACACGCTTTCCCAAGCCTCATGTGCGGTAAAGAACTCGCCTGCATCGTACAATCGCAGGCCTTCCGCCAGGGCGCCTTCGCTCCAATCGAATTTCATAGTCCGCGGTTCCGATCAGCGACCCATGCTACCAGCTAGCATGGAATGATTTGGGTCAAGCGGCCGTTCGCTGCGGAAGCTTGACGAGTAGAGGCCTTCAAGACATGTGTCCTCCAAACAACCATATCGCGCGGCAGCCGGGACAGGTGTACACTGTTCGGCAGCATTGGAAGTCCAAGAGGAATCCCGACTTTGGGGATGCGCCGACTGCGGGACGCCCTGCTTCCCCCGTCCATCGCTGGAATTTTTATGAGCAGTTCTCCGGAAGCCAGGCGGCTGGTCACACCCAGCGGGGCGGCAAGAAACTGCTTCTTCGCTCGCAACCTGTTCCCCTGTTTGCTCCTGTGCGGCATCTGGTTTTTCGTTTGCCCACCCCCTGCACTTACGCAGGATGGTTCGCCGCAAACTCCTGCTCCAAGCCCTGCTCCGCAACCTGAAAGCAAGCAGATCTCTGCGGAGATCGCCTCTCACGACGAACCCACCACGTTCAAGGTGAACGTAAAACTGGTGGTGGTGCGCGCTGTGGTCCGCGACTCCCAGGGGCACGCCGTCGGTAATCTTCACCAGGAGGACTTTCAGGTTTACGACAAAGGCAAGCCGCAAGTGATCACCCAGTTCGAAGTCGAACAGCCCGGAACGTTGGCCGCGAAAGCGCGCCAGAAGTCGGTCGAGAACTCTGGCGATACTCCTTCCATCGAAGCGTCTCCAAGTGCCGGGAACGCGCCTGCTGTGCCTGAGCGTTTTGTGGCTTACATGTTCGACGATGTGCACTTGGAATTCGGCGATCTTGCCCACGTGCGCGAGGCTGCGGAGCGCCACTTTGCCACTCTGAAGCCAACGGATCGTGCGGCCATCGTCACCACCTCAGGGGTTACGACTCTGGACTTTACGGACGATCGCACCAAGCTGCACGAAACCTTGCTTCGTTTGCAGCCACACCCCATCTCTCGCAGCATCGCGGTCGATTGTCCGGATATTAGTTACTACCAGGCGGATCTGATCGTCAACAAGCATGATTCTGACGCGACGCAGCTTGCTGTCAACGAGGCGGGTGACTGTGACCCCAAATTGGGGGGCGGACGCAGCATACCGCTCGGGGACCCCGCCTTGTTGGTACAGACAATGGCTGCTGGCATTTTGAGTGCTGGTGAGCATGAAAGCCGCGTCTCACTGGAGTCTCTAAAGGATGTAGTTCACAGCGTTTCCAGGATGCCCGGTCAGAGGAGCATCGTCCTCGTCTCTCCTGGGTTTATCGTTCCAGATCTTCAATACGAATACACAGAGATCGTTGATCGTGCGGTGCGCTCGCAGGTTGTAATTAACTCACTGGACGCGCGCGGCCTATACGTTTTCATGCCATACGGCGATGCCAGCCATCAAGCCCCGGCCTTGCCGGGAGGCAACTTAGTAGACAATCCTCAGCCACCCAGAAGCAAGAGCTTGATCGAACTTGCGGCCGCGTCCGCTCAGGACGATCTGCTCGCCATCTTGGCCGACAGCACTGGCGGTATTTTCTTTCACAACAACAACGATTTCAACGAAGGCTTCCGGCGTGTTGCCGAGACCCCGGAATATTCCTACGTGCTGGCGTTCGTTCCGCAAAATC
>PLKR01000086.1:0-257 GCA_003140655.1 Acidobacteriaceae bacterium
GACGTCAAGGGCGACTGCGAGCGGATCAAGACCCGCGGCGCCGAGTTCACGATGCCGCCCACCGAAGTGACCGGCTCGACCATCGCGATGCTGAACGACACCTGCGGCAACCTGATTCAGCTCACCCAGCTGAAGCGCTGGTAGGGCCGCCACCAGCACGAGGAAGGCCAGCACGAGGAAGACGAAGGAACAGAAGATGACCGAACCTGAGCTGTACGCACCGGGCCCCGCCAACTTGGCGCGGGTACAGAAAGGTG
>PLKR01000086.1:267-2928 GCA_003140655.1 Acidobacteriaceae bacterium
GCGCATCTGCGCGAGTGGGCTCCCTTTGTGACCGATGAGAGTCTGGGTGCGGTCGGAACGGTGAAGCTTACCTGGGTGGGAAGACCCACGCCGATCGAAACAAAAGTGACGCGAGCCGAAGCTCCCAAGGCGCTTGAATACGGCGATATGCGCTGGGAACTCGAGGCCTCCGGTGACGGCACGCGCCTCACGCTGTGGCACAGCATCGATCGCCGCTTCATCTCCTGGGGCGCTGCGGGCTGGCACATCTCCTTCGACGTCCTTGAGCGGCTCCTCGCGGGTAAGCCGCTTGGACGCATCGTCGGTGCCGACGCCATGAAGTTCGCCGGCTGGCAGCGATTGAACGCGGAATACGCCAAGCAGTTCGGTATCGAGACGCCCGACGGGCCGTCTCAGAAAGGGAGGACAAATTAATTATGAAAGAAGCCACCAAACGTTCGATTTTTCGCTGGATTCACATTATCTTTGGCATTCCGATAATCGGTTACATCTACGATTCGCCGACGGACACTCCAAACTACGCTTGGTCTATTCGGTATGTTATTTTCCCCGTATTGCTGATTTCAGGACTGTGGATGTGGAAAGGCCACGTTGTTCGACGACTTCTTTCGAAGAGAACGAAAACGGCAACGAAAACGGCACAACAATTGGAGGCATAAGATCCAATGGATCCATCGCAACGTATTGACCAACTGATCGCAGACCTCACAGACTGGCGCGGGAAGACGCTCGCCAGCATCCGCAAAACAATCCTTGAGGCCGACCGGGAGATTATCGAGGAATGGAAGTGGATGGGAAGCCCAGTGTGGTCTCGCGACGGAATGATCGCGGTCGGCAACGCCCACAAGGATAAGGTGAAGCTTACCTTTTCCCACGGGGCGAGCCTCCCAGATCCTGACAAGCTCTTCAACGCGGGCCTCGGAGGCAACATGTGGCGAGCGATCGATTTGTTCGAGGGCGACAAGATTAATCAGCGTGCTCTAAAAACCCTCGTCCGTGCCGCCGTTGATTACAATCAGAACAAACTGAAGAAGAAAGCGCCTGCGAAAGTACCTAAAAGTAAAAAGCGATGAAACCGCAGGTGGGTGGCCCACTCAAGCCGTCTTTTGGCTTGAGTGGGGCAGTTCTAGAGCTGGACCGAGCTTTCCCGCCGCTCGTTCGCGTTTTCGTGCCGTCCATTCTGACTCGATCTCTACCCGTCCCTCACAGCCAGTTGCGTAGTGGCAAAAACTGCTCCACTCCCAGTCTCCCGGACGTTCGCACAACCCAGCCTTCACCGGATTGCGATGAATGTAACGAAGCTTCTCCACAAACTGCGGATAATTTCGAATGTTGAAATCGTAGTACCTCTTCTGCCAGAAATGCTCCGCATCGCCAATCAAACGCCGCGATACTCCTTGCTTCAACGACTTCAGCGCATCGGCCAACGTATCTTGTTTTGTTTCGCTGAGGGGTGGCCCATTCAAGCCGACAGGTGGCCCATTCAAGCCGTCTTTTGGCTTGAGTGGGGCAGCTAGACTGCCGGACATATCCCGCTGCGGTTCGCTGAGCAAGAGATGAACATGCTCCGGCATGACCACATACCCGTAAACGTTAAGCCTGAAACTGCGCCGCACCCGCTCCAAGGCTGACTCGAAGATTCGTCGGCTTTCATCGGTGGTAAGCAAACGACGGCGATGGTAACAGCAGAAAGTGACGAAATGACTTTGACCACTCTGGTGAAAACGTGTCAGTCCCCAAGGCATGAGGACAATCTAGTTTGTTCACCGGACAAAGTCTGTGACATGTGAACATCCCCACTCAAGCCAAAACCGGGCTTGAGTGGGCCACCNNGGCGGGTGGCCCACACAACGCGGTTTTCGTTGTGTGGGGATTTTTATGCTTCCCGGTTCTTACCCATCAACTCGATTCGTTCTCAAAATGCACTGAAATCAAAACCGGGCTTGAATGGGCCACCCCAGAGGGAAACCCGGGGACAGACGGGACGCTCCCCCAATATCCCGTAAGTCTAAGTAATCAGCACTCCCCACCCCCGACCGCCAGCCTCGTTCGCTGTTTTTAACCGCTTTTCCTTCGCCCTGTGTCTTTTCTACTACTTTTCCGCCTCGGTCACTAACCCCATCCGCCGCAGCCGCTTGCCGCCCACCAACTATAGCTTTAAGGTGGTTTTCCGAGTTTTCCGAGATTTCCACAGTGTTCCGGTAAAATCGCTCGAATGTTCCAGTTGGAACATTTTGTATGTACAATCGCAAAACCGCTTCTATGTTCCGGTTGGAACATTCAGCACAATGTTCCGGCTGGAACACTCAGCCAATTCCCCCAAGCGCCTCCGGGTTAACCAACTCGCCAACGCCTTTGCTACAATCACCTCATCATGAGCCCGCAAGCCTTCGCCGACGTTCCCACTGCCATCGAGGAGATCCGCGCCGGCCGCATGATCGTCGTCGTTGACGACGAAGACCGCGAGAACGAAGGCGACATCACCCTCGCCGCCGAGAAGGTCACGCCCGAAGCCATCAACTTCATGGCCAAGTATGGACGCGGCCTGGTCTGCCTCACCATGACCGAGGAGCGCCTCGACCACCTGCGCCTCGGCCCGATGAGCGCGGAGAACACTTCGCAATACGGCACCGCATTCTGCGAAGCGATTGACGCGCGCGT
>PLKR01000378.1 GCA_003140655.1 Acidobacteriaceae bacterium
AGTGACCCCTGCGGAGTATGCCAAATCCTGCACATTGCCCCTGGAATATCGTTTCGCTAGACGGAAAACTGCCATTCGCCCTTTTGCAACGCTTGCGTGCTCCGCGGCCAACGATCACCGTTTCGCGTGTTAGTAGGTGAGCGCCTCATTCCAGAAGCGATTGTGAGCAAAAGATCACATCCGGTTCTTGACGGTGCGGTCATGACCTTCGTCCGCCCGGTGGTTTTCTCCAGACAAGGCATCTTCAGTTGGACGAAGCGGGAGAAAAAGAGCGCGCATTCGAGCTCGCCAAGGCAGAGACAGTCAAAAGTGGCGCTCGCAGGTTGGCTGAATTCGGGGCGGACGAGGACTGCCCGTCGCGAAATCAGCGTTTGAGGCCATGGCCGGTCGGCCGCTCAAGTTTGGGCTAACTGGTGTTCGACAAGTCCGCGCCTCTGCGCTCGCGACCGCTTGCGGTGACCACCGCCACCAAGGTCGCAACGATCAGAAGTGTCCAGGCCAGCACCGGCGCGAATACTCCACCATAGCGTTGCTCGGCGAGCTTGGCTTGCAACACGCCGTTGCGCGAGGACAGCAGATTTCCCAGTTGGTAAGCGAAGCCCGGAAACGTTCCCCGCACCGCGGGCGGCGAAAGTTCATTCAGGTGCGCCGGGATCACTCCCCAAGCGCCCTGCACCATGAATTGCATCAGAAAGCCGCCCAGCGCCAGCATGGGCACGGTGTGCGAGTACGCCCACAGCGGAATGATCGGAATCGACAACAGGGCGGCGATCACAATTGCCTTCCGGCGGCCGATCTTTTCCGACCATGTCCCAAAAATAATTCCTCCCAGCAGCGCGCCAATGTTGGCGATGATGGCGATGAACCCCACCGTCTGCGGCGCAAACTTGTGGTCCTTCGTCAGGAACGTCGGATACAGGTCCTGGCTCCCGTGGCTAAACGAATTGAACGCAAACATCAGAACAACCAGAAAAATGAAGGTGCCCACATAGGTCAGTATGTCCTTGCCCAGCCGGCTCTCTGCCTTTCTCGATACGCGCCCTTGCGCCCAGGCCGGGGACTCATCTACTTTGGTGCGAATGTAGATCACGAGAAATGCCGGCAGGGCGCCGATCACAAACATTCCCCGCCAGCCCACGAAGCGGAATACCGTCCCAAAGATCAGGGCTGCCATCAGATAGCCCACCGCGTAGCCTTCCTGCAACAGGCCTGAGAAGAATCCGCGCCCCTCGGCGGGCAGCGTTTCGAACGCCAAAGCNNGACAGTTCAAACACCGAGTACGCGATGATATCGACCATCAACGTGGGACGCCGTCCGAAGCGGTCGGCCATCATTCCGAAAAGAAATGCTCCAACCGGACGAAAAGCCAGGGTGATGAAGATCGCCTCCGCGACGGCAGAAACTTTCGTCTGAAATTGAGTCGCGATGGCGCTGACGCAGAAGGTAAGAATAAAGAAATCAAATGCGTCCAGCGACCAGCCTAAAAAGCATGCGATGAAGGTATTCCGCTGCACCGGCGTAAGCCTGCGAAAATGACCGAGAAATTCCATGGAGTTTCCCTCCGGCTAATTCCACATGCGCTGAAAACGTCCTGCGAATGCTAGCATAGGTTTTTCAATCAACAGTCAAGAAATTAAACAATCAGCAATCTCACTCCATGCCCGAACCCGACTCTCCCCAACGCCAGGCGCCCGATTCGCTCATGCTCACCGGCTTCTGGTATCGGGCCTTGCCCGCCGACCGCATCCACCGCAACCAGCTCCACCAAGCGACGCTGCTTGAGATTCCGCTTGTCGTCGGACGCGACCGCACGGGCCGTCCTTTCGCCTTGCGGGACGCCTGTCCCCATCGCGGCATGCCGCTCCACTGCGGCAAGTTCGACGGAGAAAGCCTCGAATGCTCCTACCATGGCTGGACCTTCGACGCCCACAACGGCCAATGCCAGCTTATCCCCTCACTCACCGCTGACCAGAACTTGAAAGTGGACCGCATCTATGCCGGCAGCTATCCCTGCGAAGAGCAGGATGGTTTTATCTGGGTTTACATCCCGGACCCCGGCCCGCTAGGCGCGGGATTCAGCATGAGAGAAGAAGCTCCCGATCGCGCCCCCCAGATCGAGAAGTTTGGCGACAAATATAAACTCGCCTACCTTACTGCCGACATGCCCGTCAGCATCGATCACGGCATCATTGGCCTCATGGATCCGGCGCACGGACCGTTCGTGCATCAGGCGTGGTGGTGGCGCAGCCGCCACAGCATTCATGAGAAGAAAAAAAACTTCGAGCCGATTCCCAACGGCTTTCGCATGAGCGCTCATACGCCCAGCTCGAACTCCGCGCCCTACAAGCTGTTGCGCCTCTACGCCGCCGCCGATTCCATCACCACCACCATCGATTTTGTCCTGCCTAACCTGCGCACCGAAACGATCCGGGCTGGAAAGTACTGGTTCTCCAGCCTCACTACTGTGACGCCCATCACCCGCAATCAATGCCGCATCGACGTAGTCGCCGCCTGGAACATCTTCCGGTGGTTGCCCTTCGGGCCCGAGCTGCTGAAATTGGTCTTCGCCAAGTTCGTCGAGCAGGATCGCCGCACCATGGAGCTGCAAGCCGAAGGCCTGAAGCACAATCCGCATCTCATGTTGATCGACGATGCCGACCGTCCCGCCAAATGGTATTTCCAGTTGAAGGCCGCGCATCTGGAAGCGAAACGCACCGGCAGCGAGATGAAGCATCCCATGGCGGGGTCCGTCACTCTGAAGTGGAGAAGTTAATCCACCAGATCAGCATCCCTTCGCCAGGGCAAAAGTTGGGTCCAGCCAGTGCAGATAGGTCTCCATCGAGTGCCAGCACACCAGGCTCTTTTTGGCGAATGCGTTTGAATCGAAAAGGTACTCGGTATCCACGTGGACGTAGTCCAATACAACGGGAACATGCGGCGGCACCTTCGGGACCAGATCATGTTTGTTCACGATCCTCCATGAATTAATCGGAAGCGCATCGAATGCGCGCACAAACTCCTTCATGCCAACGCGTGGAGATGCAAATGTGCACAAGGTCGAGATATCGAACTTGCGCTTCAACGCATTTTCCATGACGAATAAAGTCGTCAGCGCGCCGCCAAGGCTATGTCCGGTAACAACTGTGGGGCGCTGTTGCCGCGCCGATCCGTCAGCCCGGGGCGCAACGCCGCGTGCGGCCTCGCGGCTGATTGCCAGTTGTTCAAGTTGGTCGGCGAACGAGCCGCTAAATGTTTCCGGTGTCGCCGCCAGGCCTGCTGGTGGCGCGGGTTCGTTGGGTAAGCGGCGCTTTATTACTTTCAGAGTGCTGTAGATTTTGTCGAACCCGCAAGCGACGTGGCCAGCTTTGGGCACTTGACGAAAGGCCACGGGAATCGCGAAGGCGTCGTCAAGCCATTCGATCGCGTGTTCTGTGCCCCGGATCGCGATGATGCGCGAATCCGGGTTGTTTGTCTCGTGGACGACGATTCCATAGAACTTCGGCTCTACGACGTCGAGAACAAAATCGGACATGTGAATCCACGCGCCCAGCTCCCATCCGGGAGGAATACCAGCCGGATCTGGACGAAGCGGGTCGCCACCCTGCGGCGTCAAGAACATGGAATAAGCGGCCAATACAAACTTGCCATAGGAAAATGCTTTTGATTTATCGAGCGTTTGGCCCATAAGATTCCTTCTCAAGTCTTATGCCACGAATGCAACCGAAACAGCCCGAATACTCGAGTTGGAGCCGTCACTGCTCTGCGCCGCTTACCAGCCAGTCCATCGCTTCCTCGCGCGTCTTGAAGGCGGGCAGAACGCGCTGGGAGAAATTCTTGATATGTTCGTAAAACACTTTGGGTAATCCCTCGATTCCCACCCATGCCGAACGCTTGAGATGCGGCCGGTCGAAGACCGCGCTCTCTTTCATGCGGTCGATCGCGATCCGGTCAAACTCCGCTCCCGTGAAGTCGGCGAGCAACAGCACCGATCCCCGAGGCTCGCTGGTCACATAAGAGGGAACCAACAGGACAATCTTCGCAACCTCTGTCGGCGTGCAGTGAGAAATATCCACCAGCAGGATTTGCTTTCCCTTGTGTTCGACGAAGCGAATGCGGTCTTCCATGCGCACCTCCTACGGAATGAGATGCTAATTCCCCAAAAGCGAGTCCACCACGCTATATGCCTCCGCCAGCGCGGAGTCCAAAGCAGAGGCATCTTTGCCGCCAGCTTCAGCCAGATCGGGACGGCCTCCGCCTTTGCCGCCAACTTTCTGCGCCACGGGGCCAATCACCTTACCCGCCTGCACCCGGCCGATCAAATCTTTGGTGACGCCCACGATCANNCGCAACTGCGCCCGCTCCAGATTATCCACGCGATGCGCCAGAACCTTCACGCCTTTCACATCTTTGATGTGATCGCCGATGTTAGCCGTGCTCGACGACGCCGACTTCATCCGCGCCTGATCCAGTTCGCGCGCCAGCCGCTTGATCTCCGAATCTTTCTTGTCGAGTTCCAGCTTCAACGCTTCGGAGGGAGACGCTGCCTCGGAATGCGCGGCAACACTGGCGACATAGTTTTCCAGCGCATGATCCTTGCGGAAGTGCGCCAGCGACCCTTCACCCGTAACCGCCTCCACGCGTCGCACGCCCGAAGACACGCTACCTTCCTTCAGAATCTTGATAAGCCCAATCTCCCCGGTCGCCCCAGTGTGTGTGCCGCCGCAAAGCTCAGTCGAGAAATCGCCAATCCGCACCACGCGCACCTTATCGCCATACTTCTCACCGAACAACGCCATGGCATGATACGTATTGATCGCCTCGTCGATAGGAACGTCGGTGATGGTCTCAACAATCTGGTTGCGCAGCACTTCCCTGTTGATGATGTCTTCAATATCCTGCAACTCTTCGTCTTCCACGGCGGTAAAGTGCGAAAAATCAAATCGCAGATGATTCGGCGCCACCAGCGACCCCGCCTGCTTAACATGCTTACCCAACACTTCGCGCAACCCAGCATGAAGCAAATGCGTAGCCGTGTGATTGCGCATGGTCGACAGGCGAAAGTCAGCATTCACGACAGCATCAACTTTGTCGCCCACGCGCAGCTCATGTTTAGCAACAACCTGATGCGCCCGCACACCCTGAATCGGCGAATAGCATCCCGTAACATCGGCAACAACGGTGTTGTGATCGTCCGAGTAAAACCATCCCCGGTCGCCAACTTGCCCACCGGATTCGGCATAGAACGGCGTGTGATCAAGAATGACCTCGCCAGACTCGCCAGCCTTGAGTTCCCGCGCGCCCTGTCCGTTTTTGATGATCGCCAGAACTCCGCATCCATCGGAGCGGGTTTGCCAGTACCCTTCGAAAACGGATTTTGGAAGCTGCTGATATGCGGGATTCGCAGTTTGCTTGGCTGCGCCTTTCCAAGAGGCACGGGCGCGGGTTTGTTCCTCGCTCCTAGCCTTTTCAAAACCCTCAAGATCGAAGTCAATTCCGATATCACGCGCGATATCTGTCATGAAGTCGAGCGGAAGCCCGAAGGTTTGGAAAATGTCGAAGGCTTTTGCCCCTGGAAAAACAATTTGAAAGCGAGTCCTCCTGAGTTTTTCAAGTTGTCGGAGATATTTTGTGAAGAATTGATTGGCCGCAGCTGGTTCGTTGGAATCGAGTGATTCGAGCTTTTCACTAAACGCGCCAACTTCGGTACCCGGAATTACTTCGGTTCGCCCAACAGAAAGTTGTTTGAGGAGCGAACGGTTTTCAATCACTAATGGCCTAAGAAGATCGGCTATCGCAAGGTCAAATCGACGCGAGCCTTCGGAGACAACGCGATCAAACTGTTGTTCTTCTGCCTCAATTACCTGCGCTACGTGATTTGCAGAATCTACGATTTCTGGGTAAGCCTTGCTCATTACGTCTCGTACCTTGAATACCATCCGGTGAAGAAACGGCTTTGTCTGCCCAAGCAAGCGTCCGTGAGTAATAGCGCGACGCAGAATCTTCCGTAGGACATACCCACGTCCTTCGTTTGATGGCAATACACCGTCTGAAATCAAAAATGTTGCTGCGCGAGAATGGTCGGCGATGACCTGTAGCGAAGGATTTCTCTGTAAATGATGCTTCCGGCCTTTCGCTCTGTTGTCCTCCGACTGCCCTAGGCTAGGTATGCCCATACTAAAAGATGCTGGCACCGATACGTCGATTTCGCACAGTTCGGCTGCGCGCTCAATCAGAGGTGTGAATAGGTCCGTATCGTAATTCGAGATTACGCCCTGCACGACTGCGGCCATGCGTTCCAGACCCATGCCTGTATCGATCGATGGTTTTGGCAGTAGATTCAGCTTTCCGTTGGCATCACGATCAAACTGCATGAACACGAGGTTCCAGATCTCGACATAACGCCCACAGTCGCAGGTAAACGCGCAATCGGTATGTCCCTGATCCGACGCCCTAGGCCCCATGTCGTAATGAATCTCGCTACACGGGCCGCAGGGGCCTGTGTCGCCCATCTGCCAAAAATTATCTTTGGCGCCCAGCGCAAAAATACGATCGGCCGGAACCCCACGATCTAACCATGCTTCCTCTGCCTCACGATCTCGGGGAATGATCCCCATCTCTTCTCCTGCACCTATGAAAATCGTGACGTAAAGCTTGTCTTTTGGAATCCCAAACCACTCCGGCGAAGTGATCAGCTCCCACGCATAAGCGATAGCGTCTTTCTTGAAATAATCGCCGAAGGAGAAATTGCCAAGCATCTCGAAGAACGTGTGATGGCGGTTAGTGAAGCCGACGTTTTCCAGATCGTTGTGCTTGCCGCCGGCGCGCACGCACTTCTGCGACGTAGTGGCGCGGGAGTAGTCGCGCTTCTCCAGTCCCAGAAAAACGTCTTTGAACTGGTTCATGCCCGCGTTGGTGAACAGCAGAGTGGGATCGTTCGCCGGCACCAGCGACGACGAATGCACCTCCTTGTGCCCCTTCTGCACAAAGAAGTCGAGAAACTTGCGGCGAATTTCAGAGCCAGTCATCATTCGGGTGAACACGAAAGGCAATTCTAAATGAAAACACCCTCGGCTACCCCTTCGCTCGGGGCTTCGGCAAAAAAGGCAGGCAGGGGACACAGAGGACGCGAGGAACAACCACCGCAAGACAATTGCAGAAAGAAAGAAAGGCCGCGCAAGACTCCAGCGTGGCCCTCGCAATGCATGAACTCCTCAGGCGTTACTGTGGCTTCATCGCGTCGCCAGTTTTTTCGCCGGCCTTCTTCATTTCGTGCCCAGTGTCCTCGGCGCCCGTCTTCACGGCGCTGCCGGTTTTCTTGGCAACCTTCTCGGTGCCTTTCGCGGTGTCTTTGGCCGCCACTTTAGTCGCGTGGCCGGTCGTGTCGGCGGCTTTCTCCGTACCCTTGCCAACGGTGGTAGCCGCCTTCTTGGTGGCGTTTCCGGTCGCCTTCGCGCCCTTCTCGGCCGCAACGCCAGTCTTGTCGGCCCCCTTCTCGGTAGCCTTGGCCGCTTTCTTGGTCGCCGCTCCCGTGTCTTCGGCGCCCTTCTTCACGTCCGTGGCCGCGTCCTGAGCCAGCGCAATGGGTACTGCGCTGAACAACACTGCTGCGAGAATTACTTTCAGACGGAACTTCATAATGCCCTCCTGGAGAAACGGTTTTGGGGTAGGTCTTGGAGTATGCAACACTGAAAAGCCTCTTGCCAAGTCATCTTCACACTTTGGATGCTCCGAAACTCTCCGGAGAGGCTTGCTCGAAGCGCCTCAATCGATGGCTTTCATGCGCTTTCGCTTTCCAACTCGGTCAAGGTTTCCTCATCTACATTCCAGTGCTTCAAAATGCTGA
>PLKR01000522.1:0-169 GCA_003140655.1 Acidobacteriaceae bacterium
GCGCGGAGCGAGCGGGATCTGGAGAAGTTGAGCGAGGCGGCCAAGCAATGGATTTTCGAGTGAAGGATATTTCAAGAATCCGGCGATTTCCCAGTCCGCAGGATGGGTTGCGCGCGATGGCCGAGAGGGCGCCACAGGCTGAGGCGCTGGCTGCGTCGTGGATGGAGAG
>PLKR01000522.1:182-2992 GCA_003140655.1 Acidobacteriaceae bacterium
TCTACAAACAGAAGCGGATGGAGTATGAATCACTGCAGCGGCGGATCGTGCAGGAAAAGAAGGAAAACGAACTCTACGCGCAGAAGATTCAGGGATTGAAGACGGACGAAAAAGCGATCGAGAAAGAGGCGCGCGAGCAGTTGCGCTATTTGCGTCCCGGGGAGTACGTGTACGTCCCAGCGGCTGCGGCGAATCCGGCGCCACCGGCCAATCACTCAGCCAAGAAATGAGCGCGGAGTGCGGCTCGCTTCGTAAGCCGTTCGCGTGGGATTGGTCTGCGCGCGTCGTGACAATCGTAGCGTTTCTCTGTGGTATAGTTCGGGGCGTTGATCGCCGATCGGTGGTGTGAGTTGCTACCGCGCGTGGGATTTAAAACTCCTGCCGTAACCTGCGGGTTGGGGCCGCGATCGGGATTTCAAAAAAGGAGAAAAACCGGCCATGAGAAAAGTGCTAGTGCTTTGTCTTGCGATATGTTTCGTGTTCGCCCTGACCGCTTTGGCGTTTGACGATATGGGAAAGAGCACGACCGTCAACGGGTACGTAAGTGACAGCAAATGCGGTGTGAAGGGCGCCAACGCCAGTCATGCGGCGTGCGCGAAGAAATGCGAGGCGGGAGGCGAGAAGCTGGTGATTGTGACCGACGGGGATCAGAAGGTCCTGACGGTGGACAATCAGGATGCGCTCACAGGACATGAGGGACACCACGTCGCCGTGACCGGAACGCAGAGTGGCGATTCCTTTCACGTGAACGGTGTAAAGATGCTCTGAGGGAGATTTGGTTGTGATTGGGGCGGCTGCGGCCGCCCTTTTATTATTTCGCTGACATTGGTTTTGTGGTTGAGGCCAGCGGCGAGGACGCCGGTGCTACTGGAACAACGGCCTACCGATTTCCCAATGATGTCCGAAGGGATCGACGATTCGTCCTAAGCGCCAGCCATACTGGTTGGCGACTGGCCACACCACCGTGGCTCCTGCGGCGACTGCCCGTTCGAAGGCGGCATCCGGATCTGCCACGGTCATGACCATCCGCACAGAGCCGCCGCCGAGAGACTCAGGGCTGAAGTTNNGCCGCCTTATAGAATTCGATTGCCTTTGCCCCGCGCCGCACTGAGAGCATTGGGGCTATCGAGGTCTTCGGATCCAAGGCGAGTTTGTCAGGAGAGCCCATAGAAACCTCGTGGCGCATCATAGTGCCCGGTTGCCGGCGAGACGCCGGCGCTACCTAACGGACTACGCCTTCCAGCGGGGAACTCGCCGTGGCATACAACTTCCTCGGCATGCGGCCTGAGAGGTAGGCTTGGCGTCCGGCTAGTACGGCGTGGTGCATGGCTTCGGCCATCAAGACCGGATCTTGCGCACTGGCGATGCCGGTGTTCATGAGGACGGCGTCAGCGCCGAGTTCCATGGCGATGGCGGCGTCGGAGGCGGTGCCTACGCCGGCGTCCACAATCAGCGGAACACCAGTGATCATTTCGCGCAGGATGCGGATGTGGGCCTGGTTCTGAATGCCCATGCCGCTGCCGATAGGCGCGCCGAGCGGCATCACGGCGGCAGCGCCGGCCTCGACAAGGCGCTTGGCGAAGACAATGTCGTCGGAGGTGTAGGGCAGAACGGTGAAGCCTTCGCTGACCAGAACGCGCGTGGCCTCGAGCGTGGCCTGCACGTCGGGGTAAAGGGTGGACTGGTCGCCGATCACCTCGAGTTTCACCCAATCCGACAGGCCGACCTCGCGGCCCAGGCGGGCGGCGCGGATGGCTTCGTCGGCGGTGTAGCAGCCGGCGGTGTTGGGCAGGAGGAAATATTTCCTGGGATCGATGTAGTCGAGCAAAGATTCCTTGCTGCGGTCGAGGTTGACGCGGCGGACGGCAACCGTGACCATCTCGGCGCCACTGGCTTCGAGCGCGCGGGCAGTTTCCTGGAAGGACTTGTATTTTCCCGTGCCGACGATCAGACGGGAACGGAAGGAGCGTCCGGCGATAAGGAGTGGGTCGGTCATGGAATTCATTGTAATGAAATCGGAAGGCAACGGACATAGTTGCTTTGTGGTGACGGTTTCGGCGGAGCGGTTTACTTTACGGCACTCCTACTTTCCGATTACTGTGTAGTTGCTCAATCCATCCTAAGCTCGATGATCGTCATCGCGATGCAGGGACGAGGCTAACATGTCTCAAAAGGAACGCGGATGAATGTCCTGGAGTTTAGCCTGATAGTGTGGGCCGGGTCGCTCATCGCTGGTTTTCTGGGCGCTCTGACGGGACTGGGCGGCGGCGTGGTGCTGGTTCCGATGCTGACGCTGCTGCTTGGAGTGGACATCCGGTATGCGATCGGGGCATCGCTAGTGTCGGTGATCGCTACTTCCTCGGGAGCGGCGGCAGCTTACGTGAAAGAGGGCTTTTCCAATATTCGAATTGGGATGTTCTTGGAAGTCGCCACCACGATTGGGGCGTTGGTGGGCGCAACTCTGGCCACACACGTTTCCGGCGGCGCCATTGCGACGNNCTCGCCACCAAACTGCGGTTGAATGGGAGTTTTCCCGATGCGGAAGGACTTCGCGAATATAACGTGCAGCACGTGCCTGCCGGTTGGAGCCTGATGTTTGTTGCTGGAGCCTTGTCGGGATTGCTCGGCATCGGCTCGGGTGCGATGAAGGTGCTCGCCATGGATCGGGCGATGAAGATCCCTTTCAAAGTTTCGACCACGACCAGCAATTTTATGATCGGTGTAACCGCGGCCGCCAGCGCCGGAATTTATTTCTCCCGCGGATACATTGACCCTGCGCTTTCCATGCCTGTGATGCTAGGTGTTCTTGG
>PLKR01000522.1:3034-3767 GCA_003140655.1 Acidobacteriaceae bacterium
TCGTCTTGGTTGGCGCGATCATTTATCTCGTGGGAAACGGCCGTTCCCCTGCCGACTATCGGCTGTTCCATAGCGAGCCTTCAGACTTTCGCACAGTGAGGGGAGTCTTGCGGGATGCGATCGCGCTGCGCGGCAGGGGAATCATCCAACTTGGATTGCTGTTGCTCATCGCCACTCCCGTGGCGCGCGTCGCGTTCTCCATCTTTGGATTCGCCAGGGAGCGCGACCATCTTTATGCCATTGTGGCGGCGATTGTGCTGTTGATTCTGGTTTACGCTCTTGTCTTCTCCTAAGGTGCGGTGGTTTCCGCCTGGGCGTAGAGGTCGTCGACCTGGGTGCGATAGCGGTCTTCGATTACGCGGCGTCGTAGTTTCATGGTGGGTGTGAGAGCGCCGTTTTCGGGGGAGAATTCGTCGGGGACGATTAAGACGCGCTTCAATTTTTCGAACCGTGCGAGATTCTGGTTCACCTCTTCCACAATTCCCTGGTAAAGCGCTTGGACCTTTGGATCGGCGACGAGGGCGGCCCGCGAGGAAAAGGGAATGTCCTGGGTAGCGGCCCACGCTTCAAGAAGCATGAAATTGGGCGAGATGATGACAAAGCAGAATTTGCGCTTGTCGCCGAGGATGACGGCGGCGGCGACAAGAGGGTTCAGCTTGATGGAGTTCTCGATGGGTTGCGGAGCGACGAACTTGCCGCCCGAGGTTTTGATGAGTTCTTTCTTGCGGTCGGT
>PLKR01000522.1:3777-6954 GCA_003140655.1 Acidobacteriaceae bacterium
TCGCCGTCTTCGGCGATGCGAACTTCTAGATTGGGCAGGATCTTGCCGACGGTGCCGATGCGATGGTTGGCAGGCGTGTTGACGGCGATCACCGGAGAAGTTTCTGTCAAGCCGTAGCCTTCGTGAATGCGGATGCCAACGGTGGCATACCATTCGGCGAGTTCACGGCCCAGAGGCGCGCCGCCGGAGATGAAAGTCTTGACGTTGCCTCCCATACCGGCACGGATTTTGGAAAAGACCAGTTGGTTGGCAAGCTTCCACCTGGGCGAGGCGGGAGTTTCTCCTGCGAGAATTGCCGGCTTGTTGGCACGGCCGACGGAAAGCGCCCAGCGGTAGATAGGGCGCTCGGGGAAGCCGCGGGCCGACATTTCGGTCTTGGCGTAGATTTTTTCGTAGACCCTGGGTACAGCCACGCATTCGGTCGGGCGCACTTCCAGCAAGGTTTCAGAAAGCTGCTCCATGAAGGGGCAGTAGGCCAGAGTGACGCCGTGGTAGAACATGGCAAAATCCACGTGGCGCGCCGTGACATGCGAGAGGGGAAGGAACGAAATGCTGGTCATCCCGGGGTGCATGTCGAAGCCGAGCAGCGAGCAGTTGATGTTGGAGGCCATGTTGCCGTGGGTCAGCATGACGCCCTTGGAGGTTCCGGTGGTACCGGATGTGTAGATGATGGTGGCGAGGTCGCCGGGCTGGATGGAGCGGGCGAACGATTCGGTCTGGGCGTCGAGGGTGCTGGGGCCCTGGGTCATGAACTGGGACATGAGCACGCAGCTTGCGGCCAGATCGCCGGGGATTTCGACTTGATCCATGACCACGATTCGCTGAACTTGCGTCTGGGAGAGAATGGTTTGGATTTTGCGGAGTTGCTGTTCGGTGGAAACGAAAACGACGCTGGCGCCGGAGTCGCGCAGGGTGTAGGCGGTTTGTTCGGGGGTTAACGTGGCGTAGATGGGAACGGTGACGGCACCGACCAGCAGGATGGCGAAGTCGGCGGTAGACCACTCGGGCCGGTTCTCGCTGAGAATGGCGACGCGGTCGCCTTTGCGGATGCCCCATGCCCGCAGCGCGTGGACGGTCCCGGCGACGTTGCGTCGAAGATCGGAACAAGAGATAGGCAGCCACCTTCCGGAGGCGCGGGAGAGCATCATGCGGTCGAGATTCCGCTCAGTGGCGGCGAAGAAGACGTCGTTCAGCGTGGCAAGGCTCATTGGGGCGTGGAACGGATCTTAAGAGCAATGTACTGGGTTACGGTTCTCTTCGGCAATGCGAAAGGTGCGAGGGCAGGGTACTGATTGACGTCCTGTCATGGCGCGGGTTTCAGGCAGCAGGCAGGTCAAAGGAAAACACAGAGCCGCGGCCGAGTTGGCTGGTGACGCCGACAACTCCGTTGTGGGCTTCTACGATGGCCTTGGCGATGGCCAATCCCATACCCGTACCTTGCACACTGTAGCGCTGGTCGCGACCGCGGTAAAACTTGTCGAAGACCAGCGATTGCTCGAAGTCGTCGATTCCCGGCCCGTGATCGGTGACGCTGGTGACGATGCGGTCTCCCTTGCGTTCGGCGGTAATGGTGATGGGCGAAGTGGGTGGGGAGTATTTCGCGGCGTTTTCCAGCAACTGCTTGAGCACTTCCGCGATGCGATCGAAATCCACGTGCACTTTGGGCAGCGATGGAGCCACGCGCACGTCGAGTGGATGCTGGCCGAGAACCGTTCTCGACTCTTCCACAACGGACTCGATCACAGTGGCGATATCCACGGGAGCCATGTGGAGTTCGACCTTGTGGGCATCGAGCTGGGCCATTTCCGTGGCTTCGCCAACCAGGCGGTCGAGGCGATCGGTTTCTTCGTTGATGACGGTGAGCAACTCGCGGCGCTGCGCGTCGTCGAGGTGGTAATCGGAGAGCAGACTGGTGACTGCGGCCTTGATGCCGGTGAGGGGGGTGCGCAGTTCGTGAGTCACGGAATCGAGCAGAACGGAGCGCAGGTTTTCGCTTTGATGAGCGGCTTCGGTCTGAGAAAGTTTTTCCATGGCTCCGGCGCGCTCGATGGCGATGCCGATCATGCTGCCCAGAGCCTCCAGAGTGGCGCGCGAGAGCGCCGGTCCGGCGATGCCCACGGCTCCGGTGGTGCGCGTGCCCAGATGCAATGGAGTGAGAGAAATTCCGCGCTGCGAATCGATCACCGGCTCGCCGCGCGAACTGACCATTTGAAGATCCTGCAGGGCAAGCCAGGTGGCTTCGGGGTCGGTGCGGTAGACCTGCCGGGAACTGAGCAGGTAGATGGCGGCGGCTTTGGCGCCGAATCCATCACACACGTAGGCGGGAATCGCATTCAGTAATTCGGCTACGTTGTCGGTGGCGAGCAAGCGCTGGCTGAAGCTGTAGAGACGTTCCACGTCGCGGCGGCGCTGAATGGCGTCGGCGGTTTGGCGGCGGGCGCGGTCGGCGAGTTGGCTGGCGATGCCGGCAGTTACCAGAAAGGCGAACAGCGCCACCCAGTTCTGCGGGTCGGCGACGGTGAAGGTTCCAATGGGAGGAAGAAAATAATAGTTGAAAGCGAGCGTGGCCAGGACCGCGAGAAAAACGGAAAAGCGAAATCCCCAGTAAGCTGCGACCCACAGCACCATCAGCAGGAACGTCAAGGCCACGGTGGTGGGGTTTACCTGGACGACGTGCCGATAGACTTGTGCCACCAGCTCGGCGGCCACGACGCAGGCGGCGTAGCGCAATAGGTGTTGTGGCCACCGGGCTTTCACGGGCATGATTGTAACGGAAGCGAGCAAAAAAGGCTTTTCACCACAGAGACACAGAGACACAGAGAAAATCCTTAATCGGTCTTGCTTTTCTTTCTGTCTTCTCCGTGTCTCCGTGACTCCGTGGTGAACAGATTCGACAATTTCCGCGCGGGCGTGGAGAATAGCGGCGATGCTCAAGACTCCTGAAGAATGGCTTAAGGAAGTGGATACCGCCAAGCGGCCGGCGGTGTTCAAACTGTTTCTGGGCTATGCTCCCGGCGTGGGAAAAACGTACGCCATGCTGAGTGAAGGCGTACGGCGGGCGAGCCGCGGCGAAGAAGTGGTGATCGGCGTGGTGGAAACCCACGGCCGTAAACCGATTATGGAACTTTCTTCGCGGCTGGAGACGGTTCCGCGCAAGAAGCTGGAATACAAGGCGAC
>PLKR01000050.1:0-1326 GCA_003140655.1 Acidobacteriaceae bacterium
AGTCTTTGGTATGTCGAGAGTATCTTCGTGAGTTTCCCTTTCCCGAGATGTTTCTGCTATCGGGTTTTCCGTAGTTTTCGGCGACTCTTTCTTAACATCCTGTCCAGCGGTCTTCATGGCGGACGAGAGTAGGTACTCGATCCTTACCCGAACGGCAAGCCATCTGACGCTGCTCGCTTTTCCCGCCTGCTCGAAATGGGCAGCAAGTTCTTCCTCANNGCGTTCTGAGTCTCTAAAGCCTCAAAGGCGGGAAACAACTCGTGGAGTATCTCCTGAGCGATTTTCTCGTTCATAATTTCAGCTCCTCCGACACTGTTGGATGCAAATTATCCCCACCTCAAATATCGCCTGTCCTTGGCGAGTTAAGACTGTGGAACTAATGCACTTGCTGGCTTGGCAAGGGGATGAGCTTTCCTGCCGACCTTCTTGAGCCAAGGTTGGTGCAGTCTCATTCGACCGTCATCATCCCACTTTACAAGCGCATCGTCGCCATTCGTTTGCTCAACTGTTCCGAATTCTCCAGTTGGCTTTCCAAAATCAGCCAAGCCCTCGACGCGATCACCGGGATTTAGTTCCGAGTAGGGAGCAGAGGGTTGGACAAGAGGTGGCCTCTTGGCTCGGTTCGCGTCAGCAGGTGCTCCAGCATGCGACAGAGGCGGTTGCGGAGTTTTGCGCAGTTTGGGTGTCAGCTTATTGATACGGCTCATATTTCATTACCCCAGAGGCTCTTCTTCGCCTGTTCATCTGCTCGTCAAGTAGAGCATANNGCAACCTGAAATTCCTCGACCTCGCGGATTGCGTTATCCCCCTCCTGCGGTGGTGGAGGCGTCGGGGCTCGTCATGGGTAGTCGTTACTGGCTGCATGTCATCCAGCGTTGCTCTGCCAGTCATGATTAGGGAATCGTTCCCTGTGGTCTCCCTGTTGGAGCGTCTAAGACTGGCTCGGACTGCATAAACCACAGCGAAACCTGCTCCTAACGATTAGGGAACGATAGAGAATTGAGCGTTCTGAGCAGTGTTAGGAGACTTGGCGCGCCGAAGTGCACTCATTGACCGGGGGTTTTGAGTGTAAGCGACGATTCGCATCTTGGGCTCGGTGTGGCCTTCAAAGTTNNTCTGCTCGTCAAGTAGAGCATAGGCTTGGGAAGCATGGCTCCGCTGATCCAAACCGCTCAGTCCTGACGGTTAATTTTGCAGCAGGCAGCGGCCTATTAAGACAGGCGCAGACTCGTGAGCGAGGCGCGAGCCGCTCCTCGACTGATGTCTGGCACAATGACAATTCAAGAACAGTGACAGCCGAGAGTGCAACCTGAAATTCCTCGACCT
>PLKR01000050.1:1406-3317 GCA_003140655.1 Acidobacteriaceae bacterium
ACTGGCTCGGACTGCATAAACCGCAGCGAAACCAGCTCCTAACGATAGGGAAACAATAGAGAATTGAGCGTTCTGAGCAGTGTTAGGAGACTTGGCGCGCCGAAGTTCACTCATTGACCGGGGGTTTTGAGTGTAAGCGACGATTCGCATCTTGAGCTCGGTGTGGCCTTCAAAGTTTACGGATGGCAGCTAGTCGGTGAGAACGATGTCGAGGAGTAACTGTGGGGCTTGAAACTCATTCCCAAATAAGGAAAGTGAACTTTAGTTTTCAATCACTGTGCAATTGTGACCAGTCTCCAAATTTGCCACGATTGTAAGTTGATCCCAGGGTCTGGATGTGAAGGAACTATGTTGGCCCCACCGTCGTTTGTTCTGCTGTTCCTCTGATCGCGCAGCGCCAGCGCTGGGCCATATCTTGTTCTTGGATGGTGTTTACACATGACAATCAGCACACCATTCACCCCTCACACGACTGACTCAGATAATACCGCCGAAAAGAACGTCACCTTGCTCGCAACACACCAAAGTACCCGATGTTCTCAGCCTGTTCTGCCGAAGGTCAACTCAAGGAATGCCCGATCTGCTTCGGCAGTCAAGGAGAAGTCCGTGCCAAAAGCGAGAATCAAGACTCGCACCCGTTGCGCATTAGTCGCATTTCTGTTGGTTTCACCCTCCGTTTGGGCGCAGAATGCTAGCCCCAGCGACGATGCAACGATTACCCGACTCGTGGAACAGATCAAGCAGTTGCAACAGCAGGACCGTGATCTGCTTGAGCGGATCAAGATTCTGGAGGCGAAGCAGCCACAAACGTCACCCGTCGAGGCCGATACCACCTCACCGCCCGCCCCGCCGCAGTCTGTGGAACAGACTCCGCCACCACAGCTGCCGTCCGCCACGCCACTCGATTGGCAGCTTGTGCAGGGCATTCAGTGGCGCGGCTTCGGAGAAGTTGATTACAAGGTCCTCAACCAACGCCAGCCGGAACTGGGAACGTATGGGTTTGTTCCCGGTTCGGCGGGGAACTTCTACACCGGCGACTTCGGTCTCTTTCTTACTTCAAAACTTACTAACAAAGCCAGCGTGCTCTCTGAGATTATTTTCCAAGAAGGCGACGCGCAGGGTTACAAGGTAGATTTGCGTCGAATGTTGCTAAAGTACGACTATAACGACCATTTGAAGATGTCTTTTGGCCGCTACCAGACCAGCGTCGGCTATTACAACTGGGCGTTTCGCAGCGCAGCCTGGCTGCAAACTACTGCGGATCGGCCGCTGGTGATGGAGTACGCCACCAACGGCGGTTTGCTTCCCACTCAAGCAATTGGCGTTTCCGTCACCGGCGCGATTTCCTCGGGGAAACTGGGCCTTAACTACGTAGCCGAATATGGATCGTCGGACACCATTCGGCCTGACATCAACGGCGACGGTCTACTGACCGACGAGAACAACGGCAATCAAACCAACGTTGGTCTCTTCATCAGGCCCGACCAGTTGCGTGGACTGCAAATCGGAGCCTCCTATTATCACGACCAGATTAGCAATTACGTCCTGAACGCGCTTTCCGGCGCCCAGGTTCCTCCGCCTCCGGGCAACCTGGGATCGTCTGCGAGGTATGGCCAGACGATTGTCAATGCTCACGTGATCTACGTGGCTCACAGCATTGAATTTCTGAACGAAGGGTTTGTGATCCGGCAAGCTCTGATAGGTGGTTCGCTCCACTTCGACACACCCGCCTTCTATTCGCAGTTCTCCAAGNNGCAACTCGATCCTCAACGATGTCGGCCTGCGCTTCGGTCCTTCTTTCGGCGTTCGCTACGATCTGAACGAATACATGGCTTTCAAGGCCCAGTTGGACCACACCGTTCGACGCGGCGAGCCGGACCTGAACGGCCTGCAACTGCAATGGGCGTTTAC
>PLKR01000050.1:3333-5920 GCA_003140655.1 Acidobacteriaceae bacterium
GTGGTGGTCAGCTCTGGCAATCCAGCCACCAATATCAGCCTCGGAGACTTGCGGAAGTTTTTCGCTGGTGCGAAACGTTATTGGCCGAGCGGCCAGTCCATCAAGCTCATCACGCGTGGCCCGGGATGCCCTGAACGCCTCGTCTTGCTAAGGCTCCTGGCGATGTCGGAAAGCGAATACAAACACTATTGGATCACCCAGGTGTTTCGAGGTGAGGCCGACGCCGAGCCCTTGATCGTTCCCTCCGTCGGTATGCAGAGAACTGCCCTGGATGTCTTCCCTGGAGGCATCAGTCTGGTGAACGTCCGGGACGTCAAGCCGGGAATGAAGGTGATCAAGGTCGATAACGTGTTGCCAAGTGCGGTCGGATACGCGCTCCACTGAAAATCGCAGAGTGAGAATCTCTTTTCTATTCCACTCCGCCCAGCCGAGCACCCGTCTTCCCCTACATTGACCCTACCGGCTATTGCTTGCTATGCAGTTCAAATTCATTTGCTGAACGACGGTTGGTAGTGAGAGTTGGGAATCTGAGTGTGTGTGCTCCCCTCTACTCCACATTTCCAGTTGCCTACGCCTGTCCTGTTGCGCCTCTGCACGCTTCTCACGGCGTTCCCATTGTCGATCTTCATAGTCAGACATGGACTTGATGTTGCTGTAACCCATTTTCTGAACAGGCGGGTCAGGCTCTTGCGCCAAGTCATACATGCGGTACTGCTCATGTCCTGCCATGAAATCCACGGCTGAAAAATCGGTCAGGTCACCCTTCGGTGTATTCGTACAATCCATATTCAACCATCGTTTACCCTTTGTCCTATTCAGAAACTTTTCAGAACTTGCACGTAATCGTCTTCTCCTTCGAACAATCCCATTGGCCCTCCATGTCACGGGACTTGCCGTCCGGCTCGGCAAAGACAGGGCGGATTCATCGGATCGGGCGGGGCGAGTCGCACACGCCAGACTCCAAACTATGTGCCTTGAATCGAGATGTGATCAATCCGCGTGTCAGGGATTGGTGCAGATCGTTCCAGCGAGCCCAAGGAATTGCGGCGCTCGGTCTCGGTTAGCCAACCTTTTCCGCCATGGGCGTGCACGTACATTGCCAGTTCCAGCCGAGTCCAGACCCCAAGTTTGTCAAATGCGCTGCGCAAATGATTCTTGATTACCTGTTCGCTGGTGCCGACGATCTTGCCAATTTCGCGATTGGTCAGACCTTCCCAGACCAGAATCGAAATCTGAATTTCCCTTGGATTGAGGCCCTCGCAAGTTGTCATGATTGCACTTTCGTCTTCGCTCGCATAACGAGCCAACTTCACACGTTTCCCTCCCTCGCGGATTCCGGCGCGCAAGAACAGCATGCGCAGGCGCTCTTTTACAGTTCGATGACTGATATTTAGCTGGCTCCCAATTTCCTTATTGCTGCAGCCCTGCACGAGCAAGCTCAAGACCTGCTGTTCGCGGGGCGAGACTTTGAGTTGATCGAGATTGGTCACGATTTGCTACTCCGATTGTGGACTTACGGGTCGAACGAAGATATCTGTTAAGTCTCGTTCGTTTTCCCGTCCGTGATCCAGGAATGGCCACAAACAATCTGGAGGCCAGTGGAACGCAGCCTTTGGTTTATAAGTCAGGACGCTGACTTCTTCTGCTCATCGTCGGGAAGATGATCAACACCATAAGATGGTAGGTCGATTATCATGCGCTCTCTTAAAAGACATGGCGCAGTTTCTCCTTTACTGCGCCATCAGAGGGAAAACAGCGGACGACGGGGGGAGATCCGCGTGAGTTCCCTTTAACAGCCGACTCCTTGGAATCAACTTACGACCGTGGGATATCTTGGAATTGTTCAAAACCGCACAGTGTGTGAAATAAAGGTTCCCGATTTGGGGACGGTGGCCCGAAGGTATACCGGGCTGACTAGCGAGTTCGAAGATTTCGCATCAATGGAATCATTCACTTGCGGCTGCTGCGGCGAAGCCCTTTTGGGCCACCAGCGCTAAGAGCCGATTTCGCATTAGGCCAGGCTGGCACCAGATCGCCAACAAGAGTCACGATCTGCTCTGCTTTGTACCTGTTGATCGGTATGGCCAGCTTTTTCTCCAAGTGGATTCTCTCTCATTCCTCATACAAAAACCCCCGGTCACGTCAATGGCTTGCGCTAGTACTGGTTGTTGCTTCCTCTCCCCTTGACCCGCACCATCAGCCAACGCTGGACACCACGGTAACCTTGTGCGCGCTGGGCTGGCGTTGAGACACTGGCTGCATGGCAACCAAAAAGCAGGAGAAACAAACAGAAGACAACCTGACAGCAGCAGTGTCCGACGAACTACTAAGCGGCTACTTAACCAACGCCGCCGATTTTTTTTACACCGAAGATCTTGCAAATGGATCTGACGATGCCTCACGGGTGCAGCCCAAGGCACGTGCAGCAAAGGCAGGGCGGGCCCGCTAGAGCAGGGACCGCCTGGCGCGAATCTGTCTATCAGCCTTCTCCAAAGAAGTGTTCAATCGCAGATTACGCCGTCAACGTTCAAAGTGACATGAACCTCCACCAATGGTTGCGAAATTCTGACCTACCTCCGAGCGCTGG
>PLKR01000052.1 GCA_003140655.1 Acidobacteriaceae bacterium
GAAGCCAGTGATGTTGCAAAGGCTGTGGCTTTCTTGGCCAGCGAAGACGCCCGCTACATCACGGGGGAGATTCTTGACGTGAACGGTGGCTTACTCATGGACTAGGCTCCATGGCTGAAATACCTTAAACGATAATCAGGACGCGTAGGCTGATGACCTTGTCCTGGGCGATCTCCGAAAGGAGATCCTTGGGCTATCTTTGCTTGTACTCGAGCTTCGGGTACCAGTCGGTGCCGCGCCCTTCCCGGGTCAGGTCCAGCATCAACCAAAGAGGGTCGAGATCCGGGGCACCGCGCGGGTCCTGACCGGGGTCGGCCATCGCTCCGCTCAGCTCACCGCTGTAGTAGTGGAAAGTCGTTCCGTTACCCCGCGTGAAAACGCTGAATCCAGGTACGTCGGCGTCGTCCGGGTTGACATAAGTGCGCGTGTAATCACCGGACATGTCGGAGACAAAGGGGAGATTCGCGAAGCCGCGCTGTTTCTTGTACTCCAACAGCCGCTCCATGGGCGAGCGTGCCGTAACGGCGATTGCTGCACGCTCGCGTAAATTGACGGCGGTTCCGTTCCAGGAGCTCAAGAATGACGTGCACATGGGACACGGCGCTTTGCGCTCCGGACCATACATCATGCTGTAAACCATGAGGGTATCTTTATCGCCGAACAGGCTGGAGAAGCGAATGGGACCAGCCTCGGAGANNGCTCGATGTGGCGGCGCAGTTCGATTTCTTCTGCAAGAAGCCCATTTCGGGCGGCGCGGTATTCCGCACTCTCATTCGGAAAATGTGCGGTGTTCGTGGCGACAAGTTTCCGGGCGGGTGAAAACGTTTGAGTGACGGGCATGCTACCTCCCGGTCATATCTTAACCCCGTTTGCACTGCGCGAAAACTGCTTGGCGCCTCTTATCAATTCACGAACGACTTCGAACATGAGCAGGTGTAATGCCATGGACCCGGATTGGTAACGACAAACGGGCTTCGGGGAAATCGCTCCAACAGTTCCCTTTGCACCTGACTCGTTTTCGAAAGATGTCCTCGAATGCGACTTCCGGCCAGCGTCGTTGAGAGTCCATCCTGGGCATGACTTCCGGGTTGCCCGTGATTCGGGCATATTCCGCAGTCGCAGGTTCATTGCTTACGCCCGTGATCCACTGCAAGTGCTAGTCTGACGTAGCAAGAATGAACAACCGCGACATCCAGGCGGCTTGGAAATATCACGATGGTACGAAACACTCCCACTGGAGTATTCGTAACAATCCTCACTTGCTGGACTGGGCGAGTCGGCCGCAGCCTTTCAAAATCTATCCAAAGATAGAGCCGTTTCCACTACCGCGGGACGTGCCGCAAACNNTCGGTGCCTGACCTTCATGATCTGGCGCGCATTCTCTATTTCTCGGCGGGGATTACCAAACAGCGCGCACATCCAGGCGGAGAAATCTACTTTCGCGCTGCAGCCTGCACTGGAGCCCTCTACGAGATCGAGTTGTACGTCGTGACTGGCGATCTCGCAGGCCTGGATGCCGGCGTGTATCACTTCAATCCGGCGGATTTATCGCTACGACTGCTGCGAAAAGGTGATTTTTGCAGAAACCTGGCTCAGGCGACGGCGATGGAACCCGCGGTGGCTCACGCGCCCGCGATGATCATCTGTACCGGAACATACTGGCGGAACGCCTGGAAGTACCAGGCGCGCACCTATCGCCATTTCGGTTGGGACAACGGCACGCTGCTGGCGAATATGCTGGCCGTTTCTGCAGCCTCGGGGCTGCCGGCCGAGATCGTGCTCGGGTTCGTGGACGGCGAGGTGAACCGTCTACTTGATCTCGATACGCGGTGCGAGGTTTCCTTGTGCCTCGTACCGATCGGGCGCAAATCGGAAAGCTCTCTGCCAGCCCTGAGAGAGGCTCTGGTGCTCGGCCTGGAGACGATCCCGCTTTCGGAGTGCGAGGTCGAGTATCCCGCCATGCTTGAGATGCACGACGCGTCTTCGCTTGAGTCCGAAGAGGAAGTAGCTCAGTGGCGCGGGAAGCAACAGGTCTTCCTATCTTCCGCTCCGGCAGGCGAGGAGGTTCAACTGGAGCGCCCGCCGGAAGAAGAACAACCGATGGACACGATCGAGCAGGTAATCCTGCGCCGCGGCTCTACCCGAACGTTCGATGAGACGGCATCCATTACATTGGCACAACTTTCTACGATTTTCGACTACGCCACGCGAGGTCTTCCGGCTGACTTCCTTAAGCCTCCCGGCGCGCAGTTCAACGATCTTTACCTGATCGTGCATTCGGTGCAGGGGCTCAAGCCGGGTGCTTACTTCTTCCGGCGTGAGCAGAACACTCTGGAACTTTTGAAGGCCGGAGAATTTCGCGCTGAGGCCCATCATCTTGGACTGGAGCAGGAACTGCCGGCGGACGCCTGCGTGGACATCTTCTTTCTCGCTGATTTAAAACGCCTTCTGGAGCAATACGGGAACCGCGGCTACCGGGCCGTCCAGCTCGAGGCGGGTGCCATTGGCGGCAGGATCTACCTGGCTGCGTATGCCCAGCACCTGGGTGCGACGGGGCTGACCTTCTTCGACGATGATGTGATTAACTTCTTCTCACCGCACGCAAGAGACAAGAGTGCCATCTTCCTGCTAGCGATTGGCAAGCCGCTGAAACGCAAACCGCAGTAGGGC
>PLKR01000068.1 GCA_003140655.1 Acidobacteriaceae bacterium
GCAACTTGTACCTTGACGGCATTGGTGTGCCCAAGGACGCCGCAGAGGCCGTAAAGTGGTACCGCAAGGCAGCCGATCAGGATTACGCCGATGCTCAGTTCAATCTCGGTAACCACTACTGGAACGGCATTGGCGTGACCAAAAACGTCGCGGAAGCCTTGAAGTGGTATCGAAAGGCTGCGGATAAGGGTGACGCCGGTGCACAGGTCAACCTAGGCAGCATGTACCGGGACGGCATCGGCGTGACCAAGGACATCGCCGAGGCCTTGAATTGGTACCACAAGGCTGACGATCAGGGAAACGTTGATGCGCAGTTCGAGCTCGGTCGCACGTACCGGAGAGGAGAAGGCGTGCCGAGGGACGGAGTCGAAGCGGCGAAATGGTATCGGAAGGCGGCCGATCAGGGTGACCCAGATGCTCAGTACCTGCTCGGCGACTTGTATTGGGATGGCGACGGGGTTCCCAAAGATGAAATTGAAGGGCTCGCCTGGACATACATTGCAGTGGCGACGGGCAAGCGGGATGAATTTGTCAATGGAAGGAGCTTCATGGAGAGCCGTCTTAGTTCAAACGCGGCGATTGCTGCCCAGCAAAGGGCCAAAGAAATCGCCAAGCAAATTGAAGCCAACAAAGCCCGCATGAAAAGTGACGGGCATTCATTTCGGGGCACCGTAAATGCTCAGGACATACCCAAGTCGAGTGGGTCGGGCACGATAGTTTCAGGTCAAGGTCACATTCTGACGGCGGCCCATGTTGTGGCGGGCGCGATGAGGCTAGCTGCTGTGACAGCTAATGGCATTCGTAATGCAATGATTTTGCAGATAGACGAGGCAAACGACGTTGCCGTTCTAAAGATCGAGGGTGGGCCGTATGTACCGCTTCTAATCGCCCCATCTGGCGGAGTTCGCCTGGGCCAAGCGGTCGCCACCATCGGCTTCCCGAACGTGCAAATTCAGGGCTTCAGCCCAAAAGTTACGCGCGGCGAGATTAGCAGCGTCAACGGTTCCGCAGACGATCCGCGCGAATGGCAAATAAGTGTGCCGGTGCAGCCGGGAAACTCCGGAGGGCCGCTGCTCGATGACAGCGGCAACCTAATTGGCGTGGTTGAAGCCAAACTCGGACTGAAAGCCGCTCAAGTTACGGGCGACATACCACAAAACGTGAACTATGCGGTCAAGAGCGCGTATGCCCTTGCATTGTTCGAACCATATTTAGACAAAAATTCTCCCCAACCAAATCCCTCAAATTCTAAGCAAAGTTTCGAAGACATGGTAGCAAAGGCAAAGGAATCGGTTGTTCTGATTCTCGTGTATTGATTTATTTCGGACCCGGTGAGCAGGGCGTTTCAAAAAATTGAAGAATTACCACAATTGGTCGTTGCATCGGATTGGAAATGGCGGATGCCGGCTGGCGACGGATTGAGCGGATTGAATCCTGACTGGTGGATTGGCGTGGCTCCGGATTCGCGGGAATGGCTCTTAAAGATGACTGGCAGTTTTTGCAGTTATCGAGAGCATTTATTCGCATCTCTCGCTCAGAAGCTGGGTATTTCATGCCAGTCGTCCATTTACGTCATCATCGACAAAAACAACGCTATTTTGCGTCGAAAATCTGGGGACGCTGAAACGTTCCAACTCGCCATCTGTTTGATGGACGAGCACGCAAACCTGCCCTGTTCTTCAGAGTGCGCATTTCGGCAGGTCTTGGGAAAGGAAATGAATTTCCAAGAAATCATCGAAGCTCGCGACGCCGGACTTACTAACCTCGATGATTTGGTCCGCGGCGATATCCTTGGGCATCTCTGTGGGCAACTTGAACCACATGGAAATTTTATCACTAGCGGCCACGAATACGTGATGATCGACAACGAACGCATGTTCGCTTCGGCGCCTTGCCTCCACCAGTGTCAATGGCTCGATGAGGAAGGAGTGCGCCCTGTGGTTATCGACGTTTGCAGACAGCTGGTTCGAATTACCGACCACGACCTGCGATCAATGGCGACAGTTCCAGATGGTTTCACCGTGATGAATGGTCGAGACCTCTATGATGACGCCTGTGCGGCAAAGGAGGCTGCAAAGGAATATCTCAAGGTCTTCGACGATTAGTCCCATAAGCTGTGTTTCTGTCGAGCCGGCGAAGGTTGCCCAAAGGTTGTCAAGAAACCTGTTATTGGCTTCACCTAGCTGTGACTACCTGTTCTNNGGGTCTAGTGCAAAGATTGGGGAACACGTTTGGAAGCGAGGGTGGGTTATCCGCATTGGGCGATGACGCGGAGGCGGTAATTTTCAAACGAACGGAAGCCATAGGCTCTGCGTTGGATGAGCTTCATCTTGCGGTGGAAGCCCTCGGTGATGCCGTTGTTGCGAGAGAAGCGCCACATGCGGCCGATCTCGTCCTGCCAATCGGTGAGGGTCTTGGCGAGGGTCAGAGCGGCGTCGACGCCGCTCTGGCGCAATTCCTCAATTAATCCGAAGAGCTGGTGGGCGAGGCGGCGGCAGCTGGCCTTGCCCTGCTGCTTGTGGCGCAGGAGGGCGCAGAGGCGCTCCTTCATCTCGTAGATGCCCTGGAGGCCGGGATGGGCGCCCAGGAGGGCCTTGAGACGCCGCTGCTGCTCGGGATCGAGCCGGTCGCGGCGGCGGCGCAACAGGGCGAGCCAGCCGCGGTTCCAGCCGAGCTGCGGGACCACCTGACGGGCCAGGCGCATCAGGTGATAGCCGACGACGCGGATGGCGTGGAAGCGGTCGGCGACGATGGCTGCGCGGGGGAACCAGCGCCGCACAAGCGAGCGGTAGGAGTTGGACAAATCGATGCAGACAACCCGGACGCCCTCCCTGCCGCGCAGGCCGCCCAGGTAGCCGGCCAGCTCGCTCTCGCTACGGCCGGCGCTGATGTCGAAGACCCGGTGGTTTTTTAGGTCGCAGAAGGTCGTGGCGAAGCGCTGGCCCTTATGGAGCGTGTGCTCGTCGATCCCCAGGACGCGCGGGCAGTCCAAGCTTAGCCGCTCCTTGGCCTTGCGCTCGGTGAACTGGGCGTAGATCCGGCCCACCGTCGCCGGCGAGGACCGCTCCCGTCTGGCCAGGACCGAGGCGCAAATCCCGTCGTCATGGCGCTCGTAGATCGCCGCTCGCCATGGCTCGGTCGTCCGCCGCCCGGGCATGATCGCTGGCAGCGGCTGCACGAAGCTCTTGCCGCAGCCCAGACAGACATACCTCCGGCAGGTGATCACCAGCTCTGTCGGCACTCCCATCCATGGCAGGTGCGTAACCCGCCTCCGATACAAGCCCTTGCTGTGGAGGCGAT
>PLKR01000009.1 GCA_003140655.1 Acidobacteriaceae bacterium
TTTCCTCACCTGGCTGCTGTTCGAGGATTTCGCCAGAAAATTTCTGGGCAACAACATGGCGATCTACTTTGCGAAGGATTTTCTGCTGCTCGTCGTATATATCTCTTTTTTCGCGGCGTACCGCAGGAAAGAGTTCGCCGTTTTTCGCCCGCCTTTTCTGATTCCCGTGCTGCTGCTCGTCTGGCTGGGGGTCATGCAAATCTTCAACCCCGCTTCCACGAGCATCTGGTACANNCTGGTCTTTGTCGGCTACGCTTTTTTTGATTCGGAACGCGACGTCCGCCGCTTTTTTTTCATAAGTTTGACGCTGATCTTCTTGATTATTTCTCTTGGTATCGCGCAATCCATCATTGGTCCGACGTTCCTGAATCCTACGCACCAGGCCGAGGATCTCCGGCTCCTCAGCGGTCTCTATCGCGTTTCCCCGATAACCGGCCAGATTGCCTACCGCCCCACTTCCGTCTTCGTCAGCGCCGGCCGCTATGCCGATTTCACCATCGTAGCCTGGCTGCTGGTCCTGGGTTTCAGTGGCTACCTCCTCCTGCGCCAGAAAAAGGGCCGTTTCATGGCCTTTACGGCTGTCGCCGTAACCGCCGCAGGCGCGTTTCTCACCGCCTCGCGTGGCGCGCTGCTGTGGGCCCTGATCAACGGCACCGCCACGCTCGTGGCCTTTGTGTGGGGCGCACCCTGGCGGGAAGGCGAAGCCTTGCGTGCCTTTCGCGTAATTCAGCGGGCCGTAGTCGGCGTCGCACTTGGCATCGCCTTGCTGTTTATTACCTATCCCGAAGCCCTGCTCTCGCGCGTCGCCATCTATCAGGAAACTCTCGATCCCAGCAGCTCCACCACGGAACTCGGAAATCGCACCTGGGATTACCCGGTGGAGAATTTCTTGGGCGCCTTCAACTATCCCAACTGGCCGACTGGCTATGGCATCGGCACGACCGCCCTTGGGGGCCAATACGTCGCGCGCTTCTTCAATGTCAAACCGCCCGTCATAGGNNGAATTGCCGGTCTGGCTCTATGGCTGGTCATGGCCGTCGCTATACTTCTTGCGGCGTGGCGCGTGGTAAAAAAGCTTCGCGGGTCCCCGTTGTTTCCCGTTGGCTTCGTCATTTTTTGGTATTCCTTCGTCCTGCTCTTTCCATCCACGTTTGCGGGCATTCAGCCCTACGAAGACTACTTGTTGAACGCCTATTTCTGGCTGCTGTTAGGCATTCTCTTCCGCCTGCCAACCATCAAACTCGCCGCGCTGCCCGCCGGTACTTCTCCACGTCTGCAAACTTCTCCTCGCGGGTTCCGCTGACTTGCGTCTTGCCGTAGTCTCGCCATTTCTCGATCGCCGCCACGGCACCNNTCGACTACCACTGCGAAATTCATCTCTTCGCTCAGCGCGTCACGGATCTGCCTGTCACGCGGTGGGCTCCGCATCCTCCCGCGGAACCTGGCGTAATCTTCTGGCATCGCGTCCCCGCCATCCGCGGACCTCTGCTTTTCAGCTTTGTGTCGTGGTATTTTCTCAATCGTTTTTGCCGCTGGTCATTTGCGCTCTTCCATCATTTTCAATTTGACCTCGTTCTCTCCGCGGGCATCAACTGCTTGGACGCGAACGTCGTCATCGTCCACGCCATCTTCCACCGCTTGCGGCAACTCTCGCACGACCAAAGCGAGCCTACGCTTCACACGCTCGGTTCCTTTCGCCGCGCTCATCGCCGCGCCTACTACGCTCTCCTCACCCGCCTCGAGCGCCGCATTTACAGCAATCCGGGCGTTGCTCTCGCCGCCGTTTCCGCGCGCACCGCGGTGCAATTAAATTCCTATTTTCACCGGGACGACGTCCGCGTCATCCCCAACGGTGTAGATTCCGTCCAATTCTCGCCGTCGAATCGCTTGTCCCGACGCCCGGAAGCCCGCCTGCGCCGCAAGCTGCAGCCAGACGATTTCGTTTTACTGCTCATCGGCAATGACTGGGACGTCAAGGGCCTCGCAACCGTTATTCGCGCTATGGCCATCGTTCCCGATTTGCCTTTGCAGCTCATCGTGGTCGGCAGCGACGCGCCGCTGCCTTTCGAGCAACTGTCCAAACAGCTCGGCGTTTCCAGCCGTTGCCGGTGGGAGCAGCCCTCCGGAGATNNCTTTACGTAAGCCCCACGCGCGAAGACTCCTTCGGTTTGCCGGTCGCCGAAGCCATGGCCTCCGGTCTTCCGGTCATCACCTCAACCTTTGCCGGGGTCTCGGCGCTCGTGCAAGATGGCATCGACGCCTTCGTCCTCGGCGATCCGCTCGATGCCCCAACCCTCGCAAAATTGTTGCAACTCCTTCACGGCCAGCCCGAACTTCGCGCGCGCATGGGAAACGCTGCCGCACAGACCGCACTTGCCTGGACCTGGGATCACAACGCCGCCTCCGTATGGCAGCTCCTGAAAAGNNAACATTTAAAGTAAAATTCCCCACGCACCCTGTTATTGTCCGCAAGGAACGAAATGCCGCAAAACCCCGATCCCGCCGTCCAAATCCAACGCCGTTACTACACCGAAAACGCCCGGCGGTATGACCACATGCACTCGCACGAAGGTTCCCAAGATACCTTCAGCGCCAGATTCGTCCCCGCCATCCTCCGCATGTTGGACGCCCACTCCGTTCTCGACGTCGGCACCGCTACCGGCAAGGGGCTGCGCGATCTCAAAGAGGCTATGCCCCACCTTTTCGTCTGCGGCGTTGAACCGGTTTCCGCCCTCGTGCAGGAAGCCGCGCGCAACGGCAACCTAGCCAGTGGTCCCATTCTGCAAGCCAGCGGCGAAGCCCTTCCGTTCCCCGATGGCAGCTTCGACGTCGTTTGTGAGTTCGGCATTTTGCACCACGTTGGCAATCCCGCCGCCATCGTCAAGGAAATGCTCCGCGTCGCCAGCAAGGCTGTTTTGATTTCCGATAGCAATCGTTTCGGTCAAGGCTCGCCCGTCATGCGCTTTCTAAAACTCGTGCT
>PLKR01000133.1 GCA_003140655.1 Acidobacteriaceae bacterium
AATGTACCTGCGATCAGGCGGAATTTCGGCGCGCTTGAGCCAGTCGCCATTCGCGTAACGGTAGAAATCGTCACCGGGCTTGACCGAGCGGTCCATGTTGGCGACGACAATGCCGTGGGTCTCTGGCGCGGGCGTCGACTGCGCGTCGGCAGCTAGCGGCGCTGCGAGTAGAGCGGCGAGCAGGACAACTATCATCCGCATGAATCAGGTCCTATCCAATCCACAGTGGAATGCGGAGCAATGATACACAAGAGACGTGGATGCTCCGCGCCTACATTGGCTCACCAGATGTGCACCTGGTTCTCCGGGGAGAGATAGAGCTTGTCTCCGGGCTTCACATCGAACGCCACGTACCATGCGTCGAGGTTGCGCACGGTGTCTAACCGGAACTCTCCGGGAGAGTGGTCGTCGGTCATCACTTGCTCCCGGACAGAAGCCTCAGTCGACTTCGATGCCCGGGATTGTGCGAAGCCGAGGAAGAACTGCTGGTCGCCGGAGAGGCCGCTCTGGACGGGAGCGGCCTTGCCCGCGAGGGAGGCGCGGTACGCATCGTAGGCAGCGGAAAGGCCGCCGAGGTCGGCGATGTTCTCATCCAGCGTCTGCTTACCATTCACGGCGAGGTCGGGAAAAGGTTTGTAGGTATCGTACTGCGCGGCGAGTCCGGCGGCGGCCGCGTTGAAATGCGGCAGGTCGGCGGGTTTCCACCAGTTGCGCATACGCCCTGTGGGATCGAACGCGCTGCCTTCGGTGTCAAAGGTATGGCTCATTTCGTGCCCGATGATGATGCCAATGCCCCCGTAGTTCACCGCCGCGGGAGCCTGCGGGTCGAAGTGCGGCGGTTCGAGATATGCGGCGGGAAAGTTCAGCGCGTTTTGCAGGGGCAATTCGGTGGCATCGGCGGTCTGCGGATCCTCGCCCCACTCTCTGCGATCCACGGGATGGCCGAGACGGGCGATTAGGCGGTGGTAATCAAACAGGCCGCCGCGCCAGAGGTTGCCGAAGATATCGTTGTCCTTCACTTCGTAGGCTGAGTAATCGAGCCAGGTCTCCGGGTAACCGATTCCCACATAGAGAGTGGTGAGCTTGGCTTGGGCTTCGGCCTTGGTAGCAGGATCCATCCAGGAGAGGGCATCGATGCGGCGCCGGAAGGCGGCGATGATGTTCGCAACCATGGCTTCAATCTGGGCCTTGGTTTCGGGTGAGAAGTAGCGGTGCGCGTAGATCTGTCCGACAGCGCCGCCGAGCACGCCCCGGCCTGCGAGTGTAGGGGCTGCACCTCTGTCCGGGTCGCTGACCAGTGCGACGCCGCGCTGCCGGCGGGGATGCTGTTCCGTTGTGCCGGAGAGCGCCTTGCCGAAGAAGGCGAAGCGTTCATCGGCGAGCGCCTTGGGCAATACGTCGGCGTAGTCGTCAATCAAGTGGAAGGCCAGCCAGTCTTTCCATGTGTCCAGCGCCGTGGAGGCGACGAGAGCTGACTCTCCGGTGAAGGCTGTGGGCTCCCAGACGATGAAGCTGGCTTGGCTGCTGAGACCGGCGCCGCGGAAGTACTCCGGCCAGTCGAGGCCGGGGGCTTTGGCGGCGAAGTCGGCTTGCTTCCAGGTGTTGTTCGCCTTATAGATGTCGTGCTGATCGGCGAGGGAAATATGTTTTTCGGCGATGGCGTGCTCCAGTTCGATGATGTGCTGGGCGCGGACGTCGGTGTCGGCGAATCCGGCAAGCTTGAGCATGGCTGAAACGTGCGTCTGATACTTGCTACGGAGGTCGCGCATGCTCTTACTTTCGGAAAGGTAGTATTCGCGGTCGGGCATTTCCAGGCCGCCTTGCAGCAGGTAGGCGGTATAGTGCTCGGGGTCGTTAAAGCCGGGTGCGACCCACAGTCCGAAAAGGTTCGGGGTATGAAAGCAGCCGCAGTTCAGGGCATCGACATCCGACCGGAGGCTCCCACCCAAAGCCCGCGCTAGTTCGTGCTCGTCGCGGATGGCAGCTATGGCGTCGAGCTGTGGGCGGAGCGGAGCGAGGCCTTTGGCTTCGATGGCGGCCTCGTCCATGTAGGAGCGGTAGAGGTCGGCAATTTTGCGGGTATTGGAACCAGCAGGCGCGTTGGCCGTGGTTGCTTCCTCGATGAGCCCAGCGATACGCTTTTGGCTCAGATCGATTAGGGAGTCGAAGACTCCAATGTCGCTACGGTCGGGGGGGATTTCGGTGCGCTTGATCCAGCCGCCGTTCGCGTAGCGGTAGAAATCGTCGCCGGGCTTGACCGAGCGATCCATGTTGGCGACGACAATGCCGTGGGTCTCGGGCGTTGGCGCGGTCTGCGCATAGGCGGCGAGTCGGGCGAGAGCTAAGAGCGCGTATGCGGCCACGTTCCGAGACAAGAATCCAATTGTGTGTCTCATGGGCAAATGCCCCAAATAAGCTGCGGCTTCAGAGCCGGCCGAAATGGTTGAACGGCACGCCAGCCAAAGAGGGTATCACGGGCCGCCGAGTGATGGGCTTCAAGCAACGTTGGCCCGACGATTGCGGACGAGTGACGGGCAAGTGGGAAGTAATCCCAAGGTACGGTTTACCGACTACGCGGGAGTTGGGCCAGACTACGTTCAAATGAGGGCTGGGGCGGCGTATGATCTGGTCACATATACCTGAAGCTCTGCGGGTGGGAGATACGCGATGAAGGCAGTCGTGCTTCATGAGTACGGTGGTCCCGAGAAGCTGAAATTTGAAGACAACGTTCCTGAGCCGCAGATTGGCGGAAGTACGGTACTGATCGCGGCAGCCGCTGCGAGCGTCAATCCGATTGA
>PLKR01000561.1 GCA_003140655.1 Acidobacteriaceae bacterium
CCGGACCAGATCGGAATACCGGACCTCTCGAGCGCTGGCAGCTCAACCCGATCGCGCGACGATTATTTTGGGCGGGGCGCAAACAACGCAAGTTTCTTTTCCATTCCCATCGGTATCCAGGGCGGGACCGGACCAAACTCCGGGCGCTTTGGAACGCTCGGCCGTAATACATTTCGCGGCCCGGCATATTATGATTTCGATTTTGCGCTCATTAAGACGACTCCGATTGGCCACCGGGAAAATGGCTTGGAGCGAGCGGACCTGCAATTCCGCGGGGAGTTCTTTAATCTGTTTAATATCGTCAACATGGGGCTACCTGCCAATATCATCGAGGGTACAGGATTTGGCATGATCAGCAAGACGGCGGGAACTTCGCGGCAAGTTCAGTTTTCGCTAAAGCTCATCTACTGAGGCGCGTCAAGCAGTGACTCAGGTTTGCGGGACGGCATGTTACTCGAAAGTGACGCATCGCCGCTAGCTAAGCCGGATAGATCGCGAGAAACGGGCTAAGCAAGAATCATTTCCGGGACAGAAGTCGGCTTGTAGGAAGTNNACGCGCTTGTGGTCATTGACGCTCATACCATGAGAAAAGGAAATTGATGTGGGCGCGACGACACGGATCGAACCTGGAAGGGGCGTTGCGCCGGGCAGTCGCGGCACACGGAGGGCCCCGCTGACGCCCGCGATTGACAATGTTTTCATAGATGCGATTCTCACTCGCCTGCTGCGAGAACTCGTCTCGGTCGGCAGAGCGGGCTTCACTTTCGACTCCCCAGCTAAGCCAGGAAAGGAACTGTTCCTTCTCCCCTTTGATCAGCACGGGGGCACGTCCGATACCGAGGGCACGGATAATCGCTTTATGGGTTTCCAGTTTCAGAAGGAAATGGCAGAAGCAATTCCGGGAGCTCGTTGGGTTGCGGTGCCAGAAGCAGGCGCTGTTCGTTGATGCGCCAGAGAACCTCGACGATCAGCTGGCCCCAGTTGTTGAAAGCGGCTCGCAGCGTGGCCAATGAGATCGTTCTGATCATTGCGGACGCGCACGCGGCCTGAAAAAGGCTAGAGCGGTCTGCTCTTCTGATCAGGCAAGTCTAATTTGATCTTTCCGGCCCGTTCGCCCGCCTTTTTCTCTTCGCTATGGGCTCGACCAGTACTGGTTGCGGAACAATCGGGGCGAGCGCGAAGGTGAATTCGTGACACCTTCGACGTGCGTTGGAGGCTCCCGCGTGGTGCTGGAGAAGGTTGATCAGCCGTGTCAGGAGTTTGTTAGCTTCCTGAAGTTCTTGGTCTGATAACCATCCCTTCCAACGCGCCACCCAGAGGTTTCGCTGAGGGCCATCGATTGTAGCCACATCTCGATGACAGGCACGCACGAAGCCGCGAGCCGCACTGCGCAGCCGCGTGCGGGCCAACGCAATGACTGCTCGCCTCGCCCGCTCAGTGCTGAGATCGTAGCGGACGGATAGAGGACGACCAGGCAGGTCGTAGCGGGCGGTCGTCCTCTTCCCCTCGCCCGAATGATGAGTCTCTAGGAGCAGGCCGCTGTCGCGAAGTGCTCGTACATGGTAGTAGAGCGCATGGCGCGACCGTCCGACAAAGCGAGCTAGCTCCGGAACAGTACATGGGCCGATTACGCCCACCGCGTCAATAATGTCCTCTCGTCCGGGAGAAGAGATCGCCAGAAGCTGCTCTAGCGAGGTCACGATGTAGGGCCGATTCATAGATAGTAAAACTTTAAATAATATTTTACAATCTTCCTAGACTTGCTTTCCAGCGTGCAAGCCCGCGCCTGCGTCAGCGTTCACCCCGCTGGGCGCCTAAACGAACTAGGCCGAAATGCTCGAGTGGTTGGTCGTTCCGGAGACCTGTGGCTTGTGGTACCACAGATGATCCTTCAGCCGCTGGTGGAAAATGCGATTCGCCATGGCATTGCGTCATCACGCGAGGAAGGATGGATCGAAATGGCGGCGAATGCAAGCAATGGAATGCTGAACATGCGCGTTTTGATCGTCGATAACGAACCCCTAGCCCGCGCTGCCTTGGCGAAGATTTTGACTGCTAATCCCGATGTCGAAAGTTTCGATTCCGCTAACGACGCGATCGAGGCTCAGGAGCGTCTCTCTAGAGACAGCTATGACGTTGTGCTCCTCGACATAAGTATACCTTCGGGGCTTGAGCTATTGGGTCGTCTGAAGCAAAACGAGGGACCGCTGCCCTCCGTGGTCATCGTTACCGCGCACGCCCAGTATGCCGTGGCTGCCTTCGAAAGACACGCCGTTGACTACGTGTTGAAACCCTTCTCCGCTGAACGGGTGAACCAATCTCTCGACTTTGCCTATCGAAAAAGGGCGACCGAGCGTACGGCGAAACTAATTGAGTTGATGCCCTATCTGCGGATGCTAACCCAGCAAAACTCGTCCAAGATCGGAATCAAGAGCAACGGGAGGATTCATTTCATCGATCCACATGACGTCGTTGTGGTGCAGGCCGAGGGTAATTATGTCTTGCTTGAGCGGGAGACAGGTTCGGATCTGCTGCGAGAATCGATTTCGACTATTGCGGAAAAGCTCAAAGGATATGGATTTGTTCGAATTCGTCGGTCGTTGTTGGTGAATGCCTCTTTCGTACAAGAGATTCGCCCTTGCCCCACAGGCGAATACCAGCTTCGCGTGAGGGATGGAAGAGAGTATACCGTCACGCGCACTTACAAGAAAAATCTTAGGGGTCTTGCAGCGTTCTGGATCGGAACTGGAACGTTCCTTACTGACTGAACGCCACAGTTTCGCCGATTTTATACGTCACCAAAGACTAGTTCCCATCGTCCGAGGATTGCGCCTCCCGCGCACGCCAAAAACAACAAGGATCGCCACCGTCGTGCAACATCCCCACAGAAGTGACTTGTGAAACATCTCGAATTAGCACGGCAGTAGCAGATCATTGGTGACCGACACCCAGTAAAACTCCGTCTTTTCATAGCCCGCTATCGGTGGAATTTCATTTCTGGTAGATGCCGCTGATCCGGCAATGAAAAATGACTTCGAGCGCAAAGTTTGTTCCCGCCATCTGTTGTTTATCCCTGTACGACCGCACCCTTTCTTTTGTCGTTCTGTAACACAGTCACAGACCTTGCCGTAGATGGACGCGGAAATGCACCTGTGCACGCCGGTGAATCGGGCGCTTGGCGGGGTTCATGCTCTAACAGCGCCAGAGAGATGGCTGTTCTCGGACCGTGTGCTTTTTCTGAAACGCAGGAATCTTTCCGGCGAGAGCTCGAGAGCCCGAACTGGAGCGGGTCAAATGAAAGGCACACAGCGACGAATTCAAATCAACTAAGGAGAACGTTATGAGGCTACAGCAATTTTGCAGACTGATGAGTGTGCTGCTTCTCGCCGGCGGCCTGGCAGCCGCCCAAAATACCATCACTTTCGAGGCCCCCGGCGCAGGCACGGCAGCGGGACAAGGTACGCTTGCGCAGGGCATCGATCCCTTGGGTACAACGTTCGGCTATTACACCGATGGAAACAGCGTGGCGCATGGTTTCCTGCGGGTCTGGAACGGTTATTTCGTAACCTTCACCGCGCCCGGGGCGGGCACCGCAGCGGGGCAGGGTACGTTCGCTTTCGGCCTGAATCCCGAAGGCACCATTACCGGATACTACGTCGACGGAAATGGCGTCATGCACGGTTACCTGCGGAATCTCTTCGGCAACTTCACGACCTTCGACGCTCCCGGCGCGGGCAGCGGGGCCGGGCAGGGCACCTTGCCTCTCAACATCAATCCGGAAGGCATGGTCGCCGGCTACGACTTTGATTCCAGCGGTGTGGCGCACGCTTTTCTGCGCTCTCGGGAGGGTTCCTTCGTTACCTACGAAGCTCCGGGCGCGGGGACCGGTGCAGGCCAGGGCACGGGAACAGCATCAAACATCGGGTTAAACCCGGACGGAACGATCACGGGAGCCTACATCGATTCCAATAACACGCTGCATGGCTATGTTCGCGCTCCGGACGGCACCATCATTTCGATCGATGCTCCCAGCGCGGGCAATGGTCCTGGCCAGGGCACTGATACGGACGNNTGACTCAAACAATGTGCTGCACGGCTTCGTGCGCGCCTTGGACGGAACTTTCACCGAGTTCGATGTCTCCGGAGCGGGCACCGGGGCTGGCCAAGGCACGGTTCCGCAGGGGCTGAACGCGGAAGGGGCAATCACCGGGGGCTACACTGACTCAAATAGCGTAAGCCACGGTTTTGTGCGCTCTCCACGCGGCGCCATTACGACCTTTGACGCGCCGGGAGCGGGGACCAGCGCCGGTCAGGGCACATTTCCGCTGCTGAACAATCTCGAGGGGGCGATCACCGGATATGAGATCGATTCGGGCGGGGTGTATCACGGCTTCCTGCGAAGTCCGAGGGGCCGCTAGCAAACAAACCTGGTTGGCGCGAGCTCTTGCCACGCGTAAAGGGTTTGCGGCAGCTGGCAATCGGGTGTGAGCTTATGGCTCGGTCGGAGCAGCGCTCAAAGCCAATAAAGAACGCGCGAACCGCGGAACTCAGTCGGTGAGGGCGGTGCCTGTTCCCATCCAGAACCCGGCCAGGACGCAAAGAGGTGCACGTGATCCGGAAATAACGGAATTGAAGGCGCTGAACGTGAAGTTTGTTCTGATTGATAACAACGGCATATCGTCGGTGACCTGCCCCCCATCTTTAGTCCAGCGATAATGAGACTTTCTCCGGTTTCTGT
>PLKR01000440.1:0-13573 GCA_003140655.1 Acidobacteriaceae bacterium
GACCGGCCTTCTCATGGAAGGCCATTACACTTAAAACCCCCTTCAAAGGGACTGGTGCTGCCCTGCTGCCCGCAGGGAAATTCCTGACCGGGTGGCGGCTCGTTCTTAGTGGCGCTGGACAAGACTGACACGAGCCGCAACTAATGCAGAACAATTGGAGATGCGCGAAGTGCCAGTGTGGCTAGGGGTGGTTACGATGTGCTCACTATCCGTTTTCATCATCGGTTTGCCGTCAGAGTTCAAATCCGTCGAGTTGTAATCCACAGCTACGTCGAAAGTGGTGTATCCGGTCCCTTGCTTTTGGTCCCGGAATTCGATGTAACATGCCTTCGCCCGATCAAATACTTGGTCGCGGTATAGTATGTCCGGGTTGTTCGACGCAGAGACCCAATCAGTCTGCTGCTGACCACACAACATTCCAGCCAAGAAAAGCGTGGACACAACTGCATAGACTCCCCTCATCGTGTCTCCCCTCAGGAAAAGTATACCCAAGAAGACCTGACGTGACCTGTTCTCATTGTTCTCTGGATTGGGCTGTCCGATGTCCGGGCGGCTTTCTTCATCACGCCGACGGTGGTTGCGCGATAACTTTCGATCAGGCCATAAAACTCGAACCCCCTCGATGAGTGTTATGGCGATAAACGCCAGCCGTCAGGTCGAATCCCGTTCAGAAACCGCCGAATGTTATCCCTGTAGTGGCAAACCGTCTGCCCCACATGAATGAAACCACAAAAAACGAAAGCGCCCCAGACTCGATTAAGTCAAGGACGCTCGTTCGAACAGCCCTCCCCCGAAAACTGCTCACCCCACCTTACGGTCTGACCTGCATCTGCGCAATGCCCGTTGGTAATGCCACCCCTGTTACCTTTATGTCGTCGCGGGGTTCGATTGCAGATCAATGGAAACTTCGCTTCAGGCGCAGTGATATTGCGAAATGGCTAGACGGACTGGCGGACAGGGACACCTACGAGCGAAACGCCGGAACTGGAAGCGGCTACAATCCCGGCGTTTCCCCCCTTTGATTTTGTCGCAGTATATGGCAGAAATCGGGCGAAGGGGCGGAAAAATCGACAGGATGAGCGCTGGTCCTTATCTAACGTCGGGTGGCAGGCTTCGTCTCAGTGGAAGATTCCCAACATGTAGGCTATGAGGAGAATCAACAGTATGGTGCCCAGCCCTATGCCTGCACCTCCGCCATAACCCCAGCGGCTATGGCCGTAGTAGCCTCCACCGCCCCCTAAAACCAACACCAAGATGATAATCAGTATCAACATGTGGATATTCCCTTCCCCTGAACGTCAAACCGGAAACGGCAGCACGGTGCTCTTGTGAGCGTGAATCGCCTTCGCTGAGCAGTGGTGGCCTTACGGCTTTTCGATGACTTTTTCTACCTGTCCGATTTTCTTTTGGACTTTCCCGGCCAGGTTTTCGCCAATACCTTCGCCTTCCAAGCTGGGATTGTTGGTCACACGTCCCACCTGTTCCTTAATCTTGCCTTTCACTTCGTGAACGTCGCCTGCGATCTCATCCTGAGTACTCGGCTTCATCATTATCCCCTCCGACCGATCTTGAACTCTTGAACTGCTGTTACGCGTTTTCTGCGGTGTCTCGCTGGTTAGCCAGTTCGCAAGAAAGCCGCTTTCGTGACTCCAGCGCTACCATCTTACGAAAGACGAAAGCGAATATCTGTTCACTTCGAGACACATTTCCTTGGAGGACCGTTCCTTCCCGAGTGCTGGCCGAGCAACATCCGTCCGTGTCGGCTCGCGCCTCGCTTAAGAGTTTACGGCTGTCTTGACTTAAAGACTAACGGTCGGGAGTAGCGTAGGCCAAAAGCGCAATCCGGACTGATCAATACATATCAAGTTTGGAGTCTTGCCCACGAGCCACATCCGAGCAGTATTGACCAGACTTTGGACTGCCAAGAGTAGACAGTGATGTTAGCGGGATTCTGCGGATGTGGGTCTCGCCCCAAAGGAGACCGACGTGCACTGTGGATACCGATATCTCAGTTCGCTTCTTTTGACTGTTGCGCTAGCCGCACCTGTTGCGATGATGGCCGTTGCCAGCCCGCAAGACGATAGGAACCACGAAAATAGAGAAGGCGAGCACAACCAGCGTTACTATGACAAAGGTCACAAGGACTATCACAACTGGGACGCCAACGAAGACCGCTCGTACCAACGGTATCGGACTGAGCACCACGAAAAACGGGACTTCGTTCAGTTGAGTACTCGACAGCAGACCGTCTACTGGAACTGGCGTCACAACAACCCCGATAACAGATAACGAAATCGCCATGCGCATTTATGATCCTCGGGAGGCGGATGTCAAAGGCTATGACATCCACTAACAGGCACGCGTAATTCGCGGAAGAGAGAGCGTGCTGTGACGCAGATCACAGCACGCAAGAACCCTGACTCCGGGTTCCCCTAGATATGAAGTCAGGGCTAGTCCCGGCAGTTGAACGGAATGCTAGTCCCAACCCCGAACGAGTGACAAGAGACTCAAGGCTCTAGCGGTTCCTAAGAGCGTTGATGGAATCGTGACGGCTATCGGTCCTCGCGTGCGTTGAGCAGGGTCGTTCGCAGGCTGTCTAGCTCGAAGGTTAGCCGGAGCGGAAGCGTGCGGAACTCCGTCGCTGATGTATGCCTTTTCCGCAAGAGGAACAGAGGTGAGAGGGGATCAGGCATCAATCGTAATTGGAGCCGACAAAAAACGAAAGCGCCCCAGACTCATTGAGTCACGGGACGCTCCTTCGTTCGAACAGCCCTCCCCCAGAACGCTCTTACCCCAATTCAACTCGGGTAAATGCTTCCAGCGTTTCTCCCTCTGATGGAGGGTTCAGGAAGTTTCGTGCGGCAAAATCTTGAGCTTGGGGATACTTCGTGTCTCGAATGCGCTCAGCAGCTTTGGCTCTATCGTAGGGCGTATGCCGATGCTGAACGTCGGGTCCAAGTAAGAGCCAATAGGCACCGGGTTCGCCAAACGGCATTCCCACACTGCCAGCATTCAAAACTCGAATTCTTCCGATCGTTCGGTCAAACTGCATGTGGGTATGACCGCAGACGACCACAGGTACATTAAGTCCTTCAAAGACCGGTAAGAGGCATTCCTCAGACGTGACACGGGTAAACACCTCAGTGTCACTTCGCGGCGTGGCATGGCAGAATAGCACTTCGCCTAGCCCATGAATTTCAACGGCGAGCGTCTTGGGCCAACTGGTTAACAACCGCTGATGCTCAAGGAGCAGTTGCTGCGCTGTCCAGCGTACGGGCTCTCGCCACAGTTCCGGGGCGGTGCGGTACCAGTCCGTCTCCTTACCTTCCATCTGCGCAAGCACCTCACGGTCGCCATTGCCTTGGATGAACGGCACCGTAATGTCGAGGCTGAGCAAACACGCGATTGTTTCAAGTGGCATCGGGCCGGGAAGCACATCGCCTCCGACCACTATATGGTCTACTCCTGCATGAAGAATATCTTGGAGTACCGCTTCAAGTGCAGGGAGGTTCGCATGAATATCATAGATTGCAGCGACCCGCATAACAGACATTCCCCTCTGTCCAGTTCGTGCTGAAGTTCCACCGTTTAGGTCACACTTTGCTCTCTCCGCGACTACCGATAGCGTCCGCACGTCAGGAGATTATGGCAGATCGGATAACGTCACGATTATGGGGGTGTGGTCAGACGGCTTTTCCTGCGCTCGCGGTCCTTTATCGATCTCGCAGCCTTCGAGTCGATCAGCTAGCGTTGGGGATAATAAGAAGTGATCGATTCGAATCCCTCGGTTATGTTGAAAAGCCTGCCGAAAATAATCCCAAAAGGTGAACTGCCCCACTTCGTTCGGATGTAACGACCGGAAGGCGTCCGTATATCCAAGTTCCAGTAACGCCCGGTAGCGGCTCCGAGGTTCCGGTTGAAAGAGAGCATCGTGCATCCACGACGAGGGCTTGTGACAGTCGATGTCTTCTGGTATGACGTTGAAGTCGCCGCCGACCAGTGTCGGCACACTGTCTTTCAGCCATAGGATCATTTGTCGTTTTAGGCGATCCATCCAAGCTAACTTGTACGCAAACTTGTCGCTCCCAACCGGATTGCCATTGGGAAGATAAATATTGACGATACGGATGCCCTTGCTGATTACCTCCAAGAACCGCGCATGGCTGTCGGAATCGTCGCCGACGAGAGTCTTAGCAATCGTCTTCATCGGATGTCGCGACAAAATGGCAACACCGTTATAGGCCTTCTGCGTCACCGCGACACTCTCATAGCCGAGCGACTCGAAGGCTCCGGACGGGAATTCCGTCCCCTTCAATTCTTGTAGCAACAACACATCCGGTTCGCGAGCTTTCAGCCATGTCGTAACATGGGTCAAACGAGAGCGAACAGAGTTCAAATTCCAGCTAGCGACTTTAAACATCAATCCACATTCTAGCGTTACGGGAGAGGTACCGCCGCTCTCAACTGGCCCGCTACAAGAACAGGCGACTTTGAATCTCCCCAAGGTCCACTGGCTTAGAGCACGCCTCGTCATCATTCGTCACATGGTTGATCCTCGTGCTCACCGGATAGCACCGCATCAGCCGGGCATCGCAGGGCTTCAGCAGTTCGGACGCCGCGCTCACATCCTTCATTCCCTTATCGACCACATCGGGATCGTGAGCATTCGACCAAAGCACCTATTCGAGGAACGGGCGTCTGTGCTGAAGTGGGGGATGAACGGAGAACAGAGGGCGGCAGTGCGGAGGCGGCGGTCAGCTTCCTTCGAGGCAACGTCGCGTCCAATGGCATGAACTTGACGATGAACAGACGCACCGGCTGTTTATGGCCACGGATCCAACGCTTCATAGTCGGTGCGTTTTTGCTTACGAATCCAAGCCGCGCCAGCCCCACGCCATCTGGAGATTGGCGCGAATCACTGCAAGCAGCTCCGCGTTGTCGGGCGGCTTCTGGAAAAAAGCGACCGCACCTGATTCGAGGGAACGTCTTTCATTGCCCTCGTCGCGATCGCGACCTGTAAGAACGATCACTGGGATAACGGAAAGCGCCGGATAGTCTTGCAGGTGTTTCAGTACGGCAAAACCATCGCCCGCCGGCAATCCGAGATCGAGGATGATAAGGTGGGGTTTCTCCTTCTGAGCCATCGCGATGGCCGAATATCCGTCGCAAACATTCACCGTATCATAGTTATTGGCCCGTAGACGCCAACTCAGCCCCACTCTGATATAGGGATCATCATCCACGACCATTATCTTTGCCCGATTTATGGGCTTCCTCTCGCTGTAACTCTCAGTTTCCATGCTTGTGGTTCTCCTTTCGGTGAAGTTTTGTTTGCTCGTGAGCCGCTGGATGATGCCCCGAGTAGTGCCTATCGGAGACTGTACTCTCGGCCTGCCATCGCAGCTAACACCAAAGGTTCAGCGTCCAATCTATGACCAAGTGCAGCAAGGGCGCGGGCTCCCCGTTTTCCTTCTGCCTTTCGTTACTGGCTGGAAAGACGCCGACGCCGACATCCCCATCCTGAAAGAAGTCAAGGCGGAGTACGCGAAGCTGCAATAGCCGAAGAACTCCTTCCCGGTCGCTCGCTGTTTTACCGATGGTTTACGTAACCAGCGATATAGCGTCAATTGAGAAGGCGAGGGCTGCAAAATCCTTCATCTTGACGACGCTCGCTCACAGCGTGTGGAATACTCATGATCTTCTGTTTACCCAGGCCCCGCGTTCCCCCACAGAAGACTCCGGTTGTTATCGGTTCCGATCGCGGAGAGAACGAAATGAAGTCGATGCGATTTTCCCATCTGCTCTTCACGATTTCGGCCATCAGCTTCAGCGTGGCGGTGTGCGCCCAGGCGCAAACCTTCACGACTATTGCGAATTTTAGTTCTACCGGCGCGAGCCCGGGGCCTGTCGTCCAAGGCTTCAATGGGGACTTCTATGGTACGACGCAAGGGGGTGGGAAACGTGGCTACGGCGCGATCTTTGAAATCACGCCAAAGGGAAAGCTGGGCGGCCTTTACAGCTTTTGCTCAGAACCGAAATGCGCTGATGGCGAATATCCTCTGGGGCTGGTGCAAGCCACCGACGGAGACCTCTACGGGACAACGCAGGGCACCAGTTCCGGTCCATATGGCACCGTATTCAAAGTAACTCCAGCCGGCGAACTGACCACGCTCCATACCTTTTGTTCCCAGACGGACTGTGCGGATGGGCAAAATCCTTGGGGGGGATTGATACAAGCCAGCAGCGGGAATTTCTACGGAACGACTTTCTTTGGCGGAGCCAACCGCGCTGCAGGTATCTGCTATGACTTGGGCTGTGGCACACTCTTCGAAATCGCTCCCTCTGGCAAGCTGACCATCCTTTACAACTTTTGCTCGCTGCCGAACTGCCTTGACGGCGCAAACCCGGTCTCAAGCCTGGTGCAGGGGAGTAACGGAAACTTCTATGGCGTAGCTTCCGGGGGCGGGGCTGCGGACGCAGGCACAGTTTTCGAAATTACGTCGGCAGGCAAGCTGACAACGCTCTACAGCTTTTGTGCTCGAATAAGCTGCTCCGACGGACAGCAACCGAACGGACTGGTGCAGGCCAGCAATGGAAACTTCTACGGGACGACAGTTCTCGGCGGTGAGACTGGTTACAATAACGGCACATTCTTCGAAATCACCTCAGTTGGGAGGTTTTCCACGCTCTATAGCTTCTGCGCTGAAGGCGTATGCAGTGACGGCGCGAATCCGAACCCGGGAGTGGTGCAAGGCAGCAGCGGAAGATTTTACGGAACAACATACTGCGGCGGACTCAGCAATAGCTGCAACGATTTCAGCTACGGTCCAGGCACGGTTTTTGAGATCAGTCCAACCGGGAAGCTGACTACGCTCCACAGCTTTTGCTCCCAAACAAACTGCGACGACGGCCAGGGGCCGGTCGCGGGCCTGGTGCAAAGCACCAGCGGTAAGTTCTACGGCACAGCGACCTTTGGCGGGGCCGATGACGATGGCACATTCTTCAGCTTAGGGGTGAGCCTTGAGCCTTTTGTTGAAACTCTACCCACTACCGGCAAGGTTGGGGCCAAAGTAATTATCCTGGGAAACAATCTTTCGGTCACTAAGGGCGTCAGCTTTAATGGCACGGCGGCGACCTTCACCGTGGTTTCGAATACTGAAATCACCGCGACGGTTCCGACTGGCGCTACCACCGGCACAGTCGCAGTCACCACGCCTACGGGAATGCTCAACAGCAATTCGGCATTTCAGGTGCTGAAGTGAACTGTCTCATGACTGGCGAGAACGTCTTTCCCTCAAGGTAAAGTGCCATTCTTTAGCTGATTTGCCTATCTGTCCCTTCCACCCTGCGGCGTCGCATCGCGCACACAAGCCGCCTCATAATGCATTGACCCGGTTGTGAGTGTAAACGGGATTGTTCGCCAGCCTCAGGGACCTTGATCGAAGGGGTTCAGTGCTTGTCGCCAGTTCTCTTGCTGCTTTTGTAGGGGCTCGGCGCGTAGTGCGGCCTGGGCAGCCACACGCCACCTATGCTCTCGGCGACGACAAGACGGCCGCACTGGCAATTCTCCTGCCTTATCGGCCCCCTGCCGCGCGCTGCGTAGTCGGCCCTAAGCATCCGCTTTGTTTCTTCGTCGAACCCCAGCCGGCATCGTCCAGGCATAGGCATCGCGCTTCCTCTGCCCGAAAGTCTACCCTTACTTTGATCCCTGATCTATTTTTGATCATTGATCTGCGCGGACCCGAGTCGGAGCCCTATCCTGAAGGAACCGAAAGCTGCAAATTAGCTGGGGCAAATTCCTGCCTCGTCCTTTGCTGTTCTCCGATGGTTTATGTAAGCAGGCGATAGCACTCAAAACCCCTCAATGAGCGGGCTTCAGCAGTTCGGAACCCGCACTTATAGACTCCCCGCTCACGTGATAATTTTGCTTAGACCCTTGTCATCAAGCGGGGATCAGGCGACTGGGTCGGTCGAAATTCCTACTCTTTTCATTGACCCCCATTGCAGGTCTCCGCGGAGGTATTGCCAGATGCCTTGGAGACGCCAGATCATTGTGAGTTGGCGGTAGGGGAAGTGCTCGAAGAGGCAGAAGATTAGCAGGCGCGCGACTTCGCGCCAGTCGCTGTAACGGCGGAAGGTCATTTCTTCGAGCAGTACCGAACCGATGGAAATCAGCGTGGCGAAGGCGTAGCCGAACAATAGGAATTGCAGGAAGAATGACTTGCTGAGCACTCCTGAGATCAGGGCGAGGATGATGGTGGTGTAGCCGACGACCTCGATGATAGGCGCGAAGAATTCGAAGATCCACATGTAAGGGAGGACGAGCCAGCCGACGCGTCCGTAGCGGACGCGGAAGAGCATATCGCGATTAGGCCACAGTGCGTCGATGAGGCCCTTATGCCAGCGTGCGCGCTGGCGTGCAAGCGATTTGAAGTCAGTGGGCACTTCAGTCCAGCAAGTGGGATCGGGTATAAAGTCGATCCGGTAAGAGCGGTTTTCTTCACGTAGGCGACGGTGCATGCGAATAACGAGATCGAGATCTTCTCCGACCGCGTGAGTGCGAAAACCTCCGACTTGCAGGACGAGATCACGCTGAAAGACCCCGAATGCACCGGAAATTATGGGAAGCATGTTAAAGCCTGCCCAGGCTTCGCGGCCGACCAGGAAGGCGCGCAAGTATTCGATGACCTGCATGACTTCGATCGGACTCTTGGGAAGGCGCACTTCCTCGATTTGATTATTCACGACACGGGAGCCGTTCAAGACACGTACGATGCCGCCTACGGCCATGACACGACCGGGATCGGCGAATACGCCCGCCATGATGCGGATGAGAGATTCTCTTTCGAGAATTGAGTCGGCGTCGACTACGCAAATGTAAGGACTGGTGGCGGCATTGATTCCTGCATTGATGGCGTCGGCTTTACAACCGGCGGCTTCTTTGTCGAGGACGAACAGGCGCGGATCAAGCGGACTGCGATAGATCGCGTGAAGCGGCGCGGTTGCGATGTCGGCGATGTAGAGGATGCGGGCGGTCTGAAGCTGATAGGCCTGCCGCAGCTTTTCCATGGTGGCATCGTTTGATCCATCGTTGACGACGATGACTTCGAGGCGGGGATATTCAAGTCCAAGCAGCGCTCCCACACTGCCGACGATTGAGCCATCTTCGTTGTGCGCAGGGACGATGAGAGTGATGGGAGGCGTGAAAGGGGAAGCTTTCACCAACTCCAGGCGCTGACTACCGAGACGATGACGATGGCGGACGTTCTTGACAATCGCTACGATCAGCAGTCCGAGGTAAATGACATTGGACAGCAGGTAGTAGATGAACAGCGTATCGTTCGAGATGGCGAGAAAATGCACGGTCAGCGCGCCCCGGCTGTGGCGGCCACGGCCTTACCGGTAAGTTCCACTCGTTTTCTCGCTTCCGCTACAACTTCCATCAACGCGGTTGCGGCAGAGTGGTGACCGGAACCAGCAAAGCCGCTGACAATTTTCTCGATGGCGCCGGACCGCTCGAGTTCCGAGATAAATGCCTGCAGGGCGTAATCATCTTTGGTTGCGACCACATATTCGAGGATCTGATCGAGTTGCGGCTCCATCCGCGCGAGTGCCCATGCGGCGCGCTGACGCACATGTCGGTTGGCATCGCAGAGGGAGCGCAACAGGATGTTAATCTTGCCGATGTTTTCGATCTGTCCCAGCGCCACGACAGCACGGAGACGAACGAACCATTCTGGATCGGTGGCCAAACTGTGGAGCGCCGGCAGAGTATAAGAGACATTGGTATTGCCGAGAGCGCGGGCAGCGGAGGCGCGTACTTCCGGCAAAACATCTGAGGCCAGGACGAGTAACTCCTCACCGAGTTCAGGGGATGCCAACTCGCCGAGCACGCGTGCGAGGAGCTCGCGAACTGGTCCATGCGTCTGCTCAATATAGTTAAGCAGCACAGCGGGATCGGAGCGGCAACAATTTACCAAGGCGTTCTTCAAAGAACGTTCGGGCGCATCGAACTGGCCGGTGACCATGCGATCGAGAATCGGAATGGCGGCTTCCATGCGGGCTGTGCGGCCGAGGCCACGAACCGCGGCGATACGGGTTTCGCGCAAATGCGAATCCAATCCCGCGGCCAGAGCGGGGATCGCTTCCATGGCGCGAGTTCGCCCCAGAGCCAGCAGTGCGGTTCGCTGCTTCAATCCGCGCGATCTTCGGGCTTCGTAGATGCGCATATCGAGCAACCCGCTGACGCGAAGACAATCGAGCAGCGGGGGCAACTCGTGAGCCGACGACATCTCGATGCTATCGAGCAGAATGGATTCAACGATGTCGCAATCGAGCGGATTGAAGCGCCAGTCTATGGCCGAGATTTTGCCTGAGAGGATGTCGTCCCATTGAGAGCGCAAGGCAACAGTGCGCTGATTTCTCTTGTGAAAATATCGGGCGCGGTACCAGCGTCGCAGCACGATGAATCCGACGAGGAGAAAGATTCCCAGTAGTGAGACTAGAATCGCTTCCAGCACCAGCCCAGCGGCCCCGAGTCTTTCGATTGCCCTAAAAGCGGATCCCATAACTCAGTCCGAAACTGGTATCGATTTGACCTTGGGTGCGATATTGGCGAGCCACATAGCCCGTAATGTCCTGGCCGGTGGCGAACTGGTAGCGCAGACCACCGCCGAAAGTGTGGGCAGAAAAGCGTCCGATCTGATCAATTTGCGCAAAGTTTTCGCTGCCCACGCCGAAGAAAACGTTGCCGGTGACGCGACGTTGCAGCGGGAAACCAAGTTTGGTCCAGCCGGATGGCGTCCAGTCCACGGGAGTACCGACGAACCCAGTACGAGCGCCAGTCACGTTCAGTGACCAAGTCCATTCGTGGGGAAGGTAGAGAATCTGGCTTGTGTTCAAGGTCAGGACGTGCGCGCCCTGATACCAGAACCAATGTTGCTGATAGGAACTTTCCAGTCCGCGGACCCAACGATTTTCGATCCGGAAGGCGTGGCCATACTCGAAGAAAGCTTCGTTGGTGGGCACCACACTCTGACTGTTGGCAACGGCGCTGCCGACGGTGAACCAGTCCCGCGCAGTGAAGTGAAAGGCGGTGCTGGTAAGAAACTTGACGGCATCCTGGCCGAATCTTTGATAGGTGCTGACGCCGAAAACGGTTGCCCATCGCTGGTTCCAGCGGGAACTGAGGCTGACGCTCTGGGTCTGGCCGGCGTTGGCGTAATTGAAGACATCGACATCTTCGCCAACGCGCAGTTCGTGTTTAGTATTTTCGCGCAGGCTGTCCAGACCTGCTCTCGCTTCCGAATTGAGCGCATCGAACAGAAGAGTCTGTTGATACTCCGCCCGCGCTTCCGGCGTACGGCCCAACACCGCCAGCACACGAGCGCGGCGTGACAGAATCTCGGGGTCAGAGGGAGAGATCTTTCTCGCGTCGTCCAGAGTTTGTAGCGCTTCGGCATATTTCTTCTGCCAGAGGAGGACGTCGGAGAGATCAGTCAAAATTTCGATGTCATTTGGGAATTTGTCGAGGACAAGTCTGTATTCAGTTTCGCCTTCCGACCAGCGCCCTTTCCAGGCCAGCAATCGGCCACGCCAACCGTGAGCTTCCCAGTCTTCAGGCGTGTCGGCCAAACGTTGGTCGACGACGGCCAGAGCGGCATCGATGTGCTGAATCTCAACATCCTTGCGAACTTGTGTCTGCCAGTCGTGAGTGGTTTGCGCGGCGAGAACATGCACGAAGCCAACGAGCAGCAAGGCTGCGATGACAGTCTTTGGGGACAGTCCGGGCAATCGAGGGATGAATCTGTTTTCAGACACTTTCACGACAAAACTCCAGCGAAATTGTGGTCTGCTTGATCCAAAGGTAGCTATTACGTGCATGGCTCTTGGTTTATTCAGCGATTGAATCTGTCTAAAGGGAGGAACAGGGCCGTCAGAGCGTGAGCGCAGCAATGCACCGTCATTGCAATCCTCCATTATTACAATGGCCTCATTAGGGGTCGAAGCGTAGTTACGCAAGGTTACGTGTCTTAGGTGTGGTGGTGACTGCGTGTTTCTATTTTCACAATCGCAGAGCCGAGGTCAGTGCAGATAGTTGATGTGGATTGAAACGCTGTGGCCAGGTGCGAGTTCTGGCAAAACGATGTGCCGGTTGTCGGGGAACATGGTCGCACCACCGGTGACGGTCGCTATTGGACGTTGGAATTCGAAGGTGAGACCGGTCACCGGCTCGGCAGACTTCACCTGCAGCACGGCTTCTGTGGGTACGGAGGTCGCGGTGAGGCTCCATTGGAGACGATCGCGAGCGCGCCAGAATTTTGCAAAAGTCAGCATGTCAGTTTTGATGATGTCAGAAGGTAGCTGACGAAGTAAATCCTGCTCGGCTGCGGCTTTCAGGATGGATTCATTGGAATGAATCAACACCACGCTCACGGCTCCGTTTTCGGCGTTGGCGAGGATTACCTGCAAGGCCTGAGGCACTCGTTTGGCGAAGCCGGGAGATTCTTCGTCTTCGATGGTAACCGGAAATTCATAGATTTCGCTGTCCTCTTCGAACCCAAGATCGCGAGGAAGCGCAAACGGAAAATTGGAGAGAACATCGTCGGCGGTGAAAGATGAGTCGAACTGATATCCGGAACGCTCAAGGGCTTCCGGCAGAGAAATCGGCACGCGGAGGTGCCCAGCGCGGAAGAATATCGTATCCTGACCCGGAATTTCTCCGTCCAGCAATTCCTTGCTGACTCGAACTTCGCCAAAAACGGTGGCTCCCGAGGCGGTGTCGAATCCGAGTCCACGAGGTTGATAACTGGAATAAGTTTCATAACCCGAGCCCAACTCGAACTTATTGAAGCCTCGGGAATGAATGATGGAATGGCTGCCCACGGTCGAACCGCTTGTTTTCAGTTGCCGAAGAAGGTCGATTTTCGGCGCGAAAAAGAAGGCTTTGCTATTGGCGTCGTCGACATATTTGGTCTGGATGAAGAAGGTACTGCTGGCCTGGTTCGCTTTCTCAATACGAGCAAAATCGAGGCCCGGAGCAAATGAATTTTCCCAATCCACATCGTGGGAGAGTAATAAAGCCGAGCGCTGTCCTCCGGGGATAGTGGAGAGGCGGACCCAATCTTTGCCGTAGGCTTCGTACCAAGCCCTCAGCACCAATAGCCAAACATCCGCGCCGGGTTCAAAGGCGTTTACGTAGTGGCGCTGCGCTTCGTAGTCGCGATTGTTCTGATTGCGTAACACGACGTCAAGCAAACTCAGTCCCAGGAGGTACACCTTCCCTTTGCCAACGGAGTTCGTCAGCAGAGCGGCACTCCCGTCCTCAAAGTGCGCCAGCACTTCAGCGCCAGGGTCAGGGACGTATCCGTTACTCCAGATAATTTCGGGGAAGTGATCGCTCCCAAGTTGAGTTTCGCGCTCCTCGGGGCGATTGAGATACTTCGTAACAGGATCTTTCGTTGCGGTAAATGCCAAGTGATAACGCTTGCGCGAAGGAGCGAAGCTGCGAAAACCGAACAGATTCTGAAGGCCTCCCCAGAACACATTCTGGGCGAAGATAAATCCACCCTGC
>PLKR01000440.1:13591-15594 GCA_003140655.1 Acidobacteriaceae bacterium
TCCAGAATACCGCGACTTGAAGCGGGAAAGATTCTGGAAACTGCTGAAGTTGGTCAGCGTCCTGATGCGAGATTTCGAGTAATGGGACTTCTTTCGTTCGCAAGGCAGGCGTAGCGTGGGCGGCGACAAGTTTGCAAACGGCTGCGCTCCCGCACAAAGCGAGGACCAGCAGCCCGACTGCTAAGGATTGTTTCACTCGGAATCCTTGAGATATTGAATGATTTCCGTAAGGACTTTGGATGTAAGTATGAAGCATCGAAGGGCAGAGCAGGAGAACGGAAGGTTCGGACCCACCGTGCAGGTTCTGCAGCTACTTCTTTCCGAAACTGGGTTACTCGATGGAAGAATTCAAGTACGGCCAGGAGCTGGCTAAGGCCTTCTGGGCGGGCGTTTCGGTTAGTCTGGGCCCCCGCAAACGAGCATCGGATACCCGAAGCCCAAGATCACGCGAACGCAGGCTCGCAGCGATTGCGGCCACCGCTCCAATGGGCCCAAAACCGTCGAAGAGCAGTCGAGCGCGCGCATCCTTGCGCCCATCTCGCCGCCTCCACCGCGCGGGGCCGATCTCATTGACTGATACTCACGCTCGAACCGAGCATCTCCAGAACGCGACCGACCACCACCGGAGAGAACCCCAGAGACGGAAAGCCTTCTCACCCGAGATGCTCAAGCTGCTTGCCGATGCAAATGTTTGGGATCGAAACTCACTCCTTTCTTCCATATCGTTAAGGTGATCGTAGCAATCTTGCGTGCCAGGCCGCCGGCACTCCGTTCATCATCCTGTTCGGCCTGTGCAGCGCCCCTATGCCTAGTGGCCATAAGTAGGTCGCGAATCCCAACGCAAACATGAGAGCCACCCAATCGAACGCTCCCGTTCGCCCGTCCTTGTGCCGCCCGGTCAGCCAAGCTGTCGTCACCATATACATCGCTAACAGTCCCGCGATGATGTTGGGCGGTTCAGCCCGCATGTACGCAATAACCGCCCCGCGGCAAAGCATGTCGCCCACGAATACTTGCCCGGCCACGCGATGCCACCGCCCGCCCTTGCGCACCGCCATCGTGACGGTTCCCGCTAACAGCCCCACGCTCCCGCCGCAGATATGAATGATCAACAAGGGCGAGAGTCGCATGCTGGCTTCTTCCTTCCGGCCAGGAGTTTTGGCCGCTGCACATCCATACGAGGCCTAACACCCTTGCCGTTCCAACTCGGCAACGCCGCTCTGGCCAGTCTCAGCATAGGCGACTACACGTCCCCATGCACTCCAAGTGGGCGACTCGACGGCATGCAGTCGCGGCAGCGCTAGTCCCGCGACTCAAGGGCTTGAATATAACGACTGATCTGATGCAGGTGGGAAAGGTCGTGACCGGCCAGCAATCGTACCATCACGGCCAAGGACTCCGCGCCACGCTCATTGTGCTGCCCGCTGCGTTGCAAGTCCTCTGGTGACATTCGTCTCCACACAGACAAATTGAGTACGCGCAGCGTCCGAAATATTTCGACAAGTTCGGACGGCTCGCGTTCATTGTGGCGCAGGGAGGCTACCCANNGCATCCTGCCTGAAGCCCAGAATAGCCGGCTCGTCCTCGCAAAGGATCAACCTGAGGCGATATCCATAAACCCATTCGCTATCGGTGAGATGGCCGATGATTTCGTTCGGAGTCCATTTCCCTTGAATTGCTCGCCCGCGCAGGACTTCCGCCGGATGTCTGGCCACAATATCGGCCAGGGTGGATGCCGTCTGCCCTAACACCTCGATCGGATCCCGGCCAGCCAACAGGTTGAACAGCTTTTCGCGGTAGGTCCATGGGGCCGAGACCTCTAGTCCCGGTTGCGCCGGCGTCATAATCAACTCCTTCCTTTGCAACTTCTCGAATCTACAGACTTTTCGCTTGGCGAGCGGGAAACAGGCGCTAAAGGTGACCTTGAATCGGTGAGACAAGGCCGCTAACGCTTGGAATGGAATCTCATGGAACCTCCGCACCTTTTTCCAGGGCGAAGCCTT
>PLKR01000064.1 GCA_003140655.1 Acidobacteriaceae bacterium
CCCGCCTCTCAAACGAGTTGCGGGTTTCTCATTTTCCGGGCCTGCAACAGGACTGGCAACAACCGCGGAGCCAATCTGACGAAACTCGACAATAGGAAAGCTTCCTCTTGACATGTGACCTTTTTGGTCACTTCTTGCGTGCGCCGGCATGCGAATCATAACCCGCAAATTTCTCGACGAAGCAAAAAAGACTCATCCCAAAGCCCGGGCATCACTCGATCATTGGCACCGAATTACCCGAGCTGCGAAATGGCAGAACCTAGTCCAGACCCGGGAGACCTTCGGTCATGCCGATCAAGTGACTGTCAAAAGCAATCGAACTGTCACTGTTTTCAATATCACAAACGATTTTCGTCTCATCACTGCAATCCACTACAACCGGCAGGAAATCTTTACGATGCGGTTTCTCACGCACGCCGACTATAGTAAAAATAAATGGAAATCATCCCTATGAAGCCGACAACCGTGACCCCAACATTCTCTTCCATGCCGAAGACCTACACCGGCTTGGTCTCTCTTCTTGTTCCCCGCCCCATCCACGATAAAGCCTCCTACGATGATGCGGTGGAGATCGTCCACGCACTCGCAGGGTTTAAGCTTAATCGCGACCAGGATGACTACCTCGAACTGATGGCTAAAATAATCGAGGATTACGAGCGCGAGACCTCACCCGAGCCTGCTCCCGTTAGGGGAATAGAGTCGCTGAAGTTCCTTTTGAAGGAAACCGGGCTTTCGGCTGATGATCTTGGCACTATCATCGGCGTGGATCGATCAATCGCCTATCGTATTTTGAAAGGCTCACGCAACCTGACAGCCGAGCATATCAAGAAGCTCTCAAGCAGGTTTGCGGTAAGTGCCGACCTGTTTCTTGTGTAATTGGCTACGGGACTGGCAACAACANNAATCCCCGTGGGGACGCCAGCGCAGCCCACTACACAAGCGGTTATCGTCTGCGTCATTCTCACTCTCATTCTCACCCAACGAGACGCCAAGGCTCTAAACTCATTCCCAGGAGCAGGCTTTTGCCCGGATTCATTACGCTCAAGAATGCAGGCTAGTTGACATTTCCCAAGAGTGACTACATTTGTAGTCGCCATGGCAATCAAGCTCGCACCTACATCCATCCGGCTCGCTGCAATAGAAAAACGCCGGATCGCCGCCGCTGCCCGAAAGCAAGGCATTACCTCTGCGAAGTTCATAAAACAAGCGGCCCTGGAGCGAGCAGCCTCACCGGGTGGTATGGCGCTTGCCGGGATCACAGCCTCGCTAAAGGAACTCATCGAGGAGGAGGTAGATGCTGCCATAGCCCTAGATCGCATCGCGCGCCGCAAGGCAGGCGAAGGACGCCTCTACACCGGTGAGGAGGCGTGGCGTGAGTTGGGATTATAAGATCGACGATCTTGCCCTGCGCGAGCTGCGCGATCTCGGACCTTCCGTCGCGCAAACAATTCGCGAATTTTTGGAGAAGCGGATTAAGGGTTGTGAAGACCCTCGGGCATTTGGAAAACCCTTACGGGGTGGGCTACACGGTCTTTGGCGCTATCGAGTTCAGGATTACCGATTGATCTGCGAATTGATCGACGGCCATTGCTTTGTCATTCTGGTCAAAGTCGGTCACCGATCCAACGTTTATGATTGAAGTGAAGACCGCTGGCGTCCTCATGGGGATTCGAACCCCGGTTTTCAGCGGTTGGATGTCGAAGCCTTACCCGAGATTTTTGAGTGCGGCCAGGGCATTTTTGTTTCCATTGATCACGGCTTTGCGCAGCCAGTAGATCGCTTGTTTTTGGATTTTAGGGACACCGAGTCCTAAGGAATAGCTGAGCCCTAGGAAGTATTGTGCGTCAGCATGATCTTGCTCGGCCGCCTTCTTCCACCATTTCGCCGCTTCGGAGGGATTTTTGGCAACGCCTTCGCCCATGAAGTAGCTGAGCCCTAGACAGTATTGCGCGTCAGCATAACCCTGGGCGGCTGCTTTTCCCCACCAGTTTGCGGCTTCTCCTGTATCCCTAGGAAAGCCGTCATCGCCGTTGTAGCAGCATCCAAGCGTATATTGGGCTTCGTCGAAGCCTTGTTCCGCGGCTCTCCGGAACCACTTGATCGCCTGAGCAGCGTCCTTGGAAACGCCGCGGCCGCTTTCATAACAGAGGCCAAGGATAAATTGAGCATGGGCGTCGCCACCTTCTGCGAATTCACGCAGTTCCTGAGTTCTTTTGGCTTCAGCGACTGCTGATTGATTTGCGAGCAAGCGGGGGTTTGATGGCGGGCAATCGCCGCTTTCATTGATAGCTAGCTGCGCCGCCGGGTTCGACCCTGAGTTAGAATCAGCCATGCAAACAGTTTCGCTGGCGAAGGACTGGCCTAATAGTCCGATGGCGAAAATCACGGCAATCAACGAGCCCAACCGGGCGCAGGTTAATCGCCACGTATTCATAACGATCTATATCGGTGCAGCACAGTCAAGGTTTAGGAAATTGAGCCGGCCGTTCATCTCGGCTTTACTCTGATTCGATTGCCGGAACCGAATGAGTCGTTGCGTCGGTGATCGACCGACAATGATTTAGCAGGTTGCACGCCAAGAATACCCGAGTATTGCCACCTTTCAGGTCCTTCGAACCTAGTACTCGCAATTAACGAAGAACAGAGATGCTGGCTGGGCGCTCGCCACTGGGACTTCGCGCCCCGTGTCCCTCATTTAGGTTGCCCAAAAATCTGTTTTTACCTTCACTTTTTCGCACGTCGGTGCATTCTTTTGCTTGTTCTAAAATATTAACCATCAATTAAGTACGCGTCTGTTGAGCGACTTAGCATTTACCGGTCTCGACGGTTCGAATCCCCATGGGGACGCCAGATCAGAAACACCCGCATCTCGAACGAGTTGCGGGTTTCTCATTTTTTGGCCGGCAACAAGACTGGCAACAGCCTCGCTGCGATGGCCGCAGGCGCGGTCGCGATGTTGAGGAAGCCGGTGACGGAGGGAATCCTTCTTCAGGCATTTCGCTCGGCAATGAGCCTGAAGACCTTGCATGAATGCGAGAAGAACCTCCATCCCCAACCCGTTTGAGGAATTCCCATGAATACAACAGAAGACAAGATTACCCTAGCGGCTGAACTCTCGGACGAAGCGCTCTTCGACCTTGAGCTTCGAATCCCCCGCAGGGCGGACGAATTGGCAAAGGCGGCGTCCAACGGAGAGCGAAACCTCGAACTCTGGCGTCAGGCGGAGCGCGACATTATGGCGGAATGGCCGCGAGCTGGACTGCAGTTGCGCCTCCGGTAACTGTGACTGCTCGCATGGAAGTTTGACCGCATGCGCCGCTAATTTCACCGGCCTCTAGACCCCCGATTTTTATGCGTTCCTTTTGAAACCGGCGCAGTTGGATAAATGTCTAAACGATCCGTGACTTAATCGCGGGACTCCGCCGTAGTGTCCCTTGCTTGGACACGAAGCGAATGCTACTTCTCCGTCCGCGCAGTAGTTCCATCCGACCACCGGCCAACCGGCACCATGAAAATGGTTTCCGGTTCCGGAACATCTCGGAACTCATCATTCTGCACTACCGGCGAACAAACGACGTTTGCTCCCCAGCTTGCGTTATCAGTTTTCGGAACATGGAACATCAGATGGGGGTGCCAGTGACCAACAGAATCACCGAGAAACCCGTCTTTCGCCATCATGTATGACATTGCGCCTGATTCGGGTACTGGCAACTCGCCCTTCACGACCTCGCTCTTGATGCTTGCCTCCATCTGGCTTTTGGAAAGCCCCGCCAAAACCAGTTTTGTCCGATTGATTGTATAGGGTAGAATGGATCGAACGGCCGGAGGATTGTAGCAGATTGGGCCGCGCATTTTCGGATTCCAGAATTCCGGGCTATCGAACGGTGACATCCAAGATCGCTCCACAATACAGACGAAGCGATTTGTCCCCTCGATCGCAGTCTCGTAACCGTTCTTTCCAAGAACCAGGACCGTTGCATTGCGCGATATCTCCTCTGGTGCCGAACTTCGCGCCAGGGAAATCTCAGCACTTCTATCGGCCATTAGGTACTGATCGATGGGCGCCATCGCAGGATACGAAGTCTTGGCATCCTCTGCCTGCGCTGGGAGGATGGTGGCCAGTGCAAGAGCAAGTTTAGCTGTTCGCGATAGGACAAGCTTGACCGCTCTCTGTGCGATCGATCCCTCGTTTGGCGAAGACTGAGCAGAGGGGGTCTCAAGATGCGTGCAAAACGGAAGTTTCTCGGACAAGCGTCTTCGCAGCCGAGTCAGTCTCCGGGTAAGCCAAGCCTCATTCGCCACAAAATCGGAGCGGGACGTCGGGTTGATCATCAAATTCATTTCGTGTATTCCTTACCGGTCGGTTGGATCTTTCAACACCAATGTCGTACCTTCTCAGGCTTGGAACCCAATGTATTATGAGATGTTATGTAATGATCACCCACGCGGAAGCTGGGAATTTGCGCCAAATTCTTGATCAATTGCACTGTTCCAAAATGGTTCAGGGCACCTAAGAGGTGTGCGTGGTTGAGGCGTGGCCTAACTCTATCGCATGCAAACGATCCATATCATTCAAAATTGGCCGCCCAAACATTGTAACGTGGAGAGGAGACCCTGCCCGCTCCGATGGAAGGCAAGCATACAATCGATTACAATGCAGCGTCGCGTAGTTATTCATATTCGCTGTCCAGCAAATGCGCCCTGCCGGGCGCCCAAAAAAAGAGGCGGCCCAGACAGGGCCGCGCCCTTGAAAATGTTGGAGGCCCGTGCCTCCCTGCAATCGATCAGAACTTGTAGGAGATGTCCGTGTAGAACATGCGGCCGATGGGGCCGTCATAGGTGCTGACGTCCGCAAGTGTGTCCTCCAGGCGGTAGGGGGCCACCGGGGGCTCATAATCGAAGGCGTTGTTCACACCCACCCGCACCTTGAGACCGTCGGTCCAGTGGCTCCAGTGCAGCGCCGACATTTTGTAGGTCAGCGCAAAGTCCCACTGCTGGAAGGAAGCCACCGTCAGCGGGGGGCTCTCGTCGGCGCCACCCGAGCCGATATCCGTCACTTGCGGGATGAAGGTTTGGGCGACCAGGAACTCAAAGCCCTTGTCCTTCCATGTTATCGACGTGTAGGTCTTCCAGCGGGGGATCGTGCCGCCCTCGCCGCCACCGCTGGACTCGCTCTCGGTATTGCTCGCGATCGTGGAGACGTGGCTGGCGTACTGGTAATANNGGGTCGGAAGAATCTGGATCAAGTAACTGTCGTAGACCGTGATCGTTGAATTTAACTCGAACCTGCCGAAGCTTTTCGTGGGGAGCACGTAGACAATCGAGGCATCGTAACCCTTTATCGCAACAGCACCTATGTTGGTTTCATCGTCAATGATGTACACCGACGAAAGCGGCCTGGAACTGATCTGCCCGGGCGTGTCGCCGGTCGGTCCCGAGCCGTTGGCGCTTCCAAAATGGATATCAGAAGCATAAGGGGAAGCCGCGCCCAAATCCTCGACGCTCTGGATGATCGTCGTCTGGTCAAGCGTACTGATGAGGTCGTGTTGGGTCGTATCGAAGTAATCGCCGGTTATACTCAGGTTCGGAACCGCCTTGGGCGTGTACACGAAACCCGCATCCCAAGTCGTCGCGGTGGAGGGTTGGAGGTCGGGGTTGGATCCGGTGACCGCCTGAAACTGAACGTTTTGATAGGTGACGCCGTTTGAACCCGTATAGCTGATCTGGCTGGATGAACCGGTCTGGGTGGGGCCGTACAGGGAAAACAACTGAGGAGCGATGAAAGACTTGCCCGCGCTCGCACGCAGGGTGAGTTCGTCGTCAAATGGCTGGTACTTGAGGCTGACCTTGGGAACCTTGGCCGACCCTACATTGCCCGAATAGTCATCATAGCGGCCGGCACCGTCAAACGCCATCGAGTAAATCCCGGGGAGCGGGTGGCTCTTGTCCACGATGGGGATCTCGATTTCGGCATAGGCCGATGTGATCGTGCGGTTCCGATTAAAGGGGTTGATGGTCGGGGAATCGATCCAAAGCCCGTTGGCTGTGTTGTTGTCGGGAACGGCCGTCAGGTTTTGCCGACTGAAATCAACGCCCGCGGCGAAATTCACGGCCCCGGCGGGCAATTCAAACAGCTTTCCCCGCAGAAGCGCGTCAAAGGTGTTGTTCGTGCTCACGTAGTTGACGTATCCGGTTCCCAGAACCCCATTCGTCGCTCCGGGGGCTTGGTTGATGGCAAACGGGTTTATCTGGCCGTCCACGAAGGCCGCGATCAGGTTGTTGGTGTCCAGTAAGCCCGCGTTAGCGTAGTTGTCCTGGTAACGGCTGAGGTCAGCCGCCACCTCCCACGACCAATCGTTATTGATCTTGCCCCGGAGGCCACCGACGAACGTCAGGGCGAGATCGTCGTTTTGAAAGAGTCGGGGACTCGACTCGAAACGGTTGTGGATGTAGGCGGAGTAACCGCCGCTTCCGTCGGCGTAGCCCTGGTCGAGGCTGGCCTGCGACAGCGGATTCGTCGGGGCATTGACCGGGACGTACTCCGTCCCCGGGGGCAGCGGATTTAGGCCGATGTTGCCCAGGTTTGCGTTAGTGTCCGAAATGAACGGAAAGAGCGGCTGCGCATTGAGTCCCGACTCGGTGTTGACATGCGAGAAGAGCACATAACCGAAACCTTCCAGATTGGCCCCGTAGATCTGGTGGTCCATATTGACCAGGACGCTTTGGCGCTTCAGCGATTGCTCCAGGTTTTCATGATTGGCGAGGTTGTAGATATGTTCCACTTGGGAAAGAACTCCTGGAGTATTGAAGCTGCCCAGGTCCTTGTAGATGCCCATGGAAACGAGCTGCTGGATTGTATAAGTACCGCCTCCGGGAGGGGCATTGACTCCGGGCGCAAGCTGGAATGCCTCGTCGTACCCATAGCCGGGAGTGCTGGGGTTGGTCGTCAGGCCGAACACCTCCAGAATTCCGGGAACGTACGTCGTGGCATAGAAGGGATTGGTGTAGGGACGATCTGCCTCGACGATCGGATCGGTCTGCGTGTACTCGAGGGAGACCGTGACCGACGTCGTTCCATTGCCGAACCCGCCAGTCAGGGAGCCCGACCGCTCCGAATAGTGCCCCGCGGTGTCGCTGTAGCCGTAATGGGTGTCCGCCTCCCATCCGTTGTAGTCCTTCTTGAGGATGACGTTGATAACACCGCCAATGGCGTCAGCACCGTAGATAGCCGAGGAGCCGTCGCTCAGGACCTCGATCCGGTCGATGGCCGCCAGGGGAATCGCGTTCAAGTCCACGAATTCAGCACCACCGGAGGCATCGACGGGATTGTAGGCCATGCGGCGGCCGTTGACCAAGACGAGGGTCGGCAGGTTGTGAATCAAGACCTGCGAGCCACCGTCCTGTCCCCCTGTGGCGATTGTGGCGTTTTCGCCGCCGATGCCGCTGATTGCAGGGGAAATCTTGCGCAGGACATCCAGGACATTGGTCTCAACGCCGCTGTTCGCGATGTCGCTTGGCGAGATGATGGCGACCGGAATTGCAAGCGCCTCACCGGCATTCGGGATGTTGGATCCCGTGACGACGAAGGTCTGCATGTGCTGCGTCTCGTCGTCTGTCGGGGTCGGTTGCGTCTGGCCGCGGCTCGACGCGCAGAGGAACAAGAAAATGAATGCCGACAGGACCGCGCAGTATCCCGATCGGGTGAAAATCATCCGGCGGGAGCGGCGTTCCCCANNAGGCGATTCGGCCATCGGGAAGGCTGCAGGTCTCGCGGTGTGAGAGGCGGAGGTGGCCCGGGTCGAACGGTGCGCCCAAGCGGACAAGAGTTGATTTCCATTCATACGTTTGTGGTGTGAACTGTGACCGAGGTGAGGTCAGGCCTCGGACGGGCGGAGTTCTCGCCGTGACGGTGTTACAGTTCAACGGCCGAACGACATCCTCGATGCAACGAGCGACTTCCGCGTCGGTCTGCGCGACCAACGATATGAATTCAGCGCCGCACGGGAGATTGTCCCTCATCGTTCCAACAGTAGCACCGGGTTGAAATGCTGCGGTTATACCTCCGTCCTTTTGAAGTATCGCAGCTTCGCCTTCCCGTTCTGACATAGCTTCGAGCCGCTGGCGGCGGACACGTGGACCCGTAGGTTCGACGCCCCCTGAGGTGGTCCCCAACTGTTAGACAGCGGATCGCTGGTTTTTAGTTATGGTGACGGTTG
>PLKR01000143.1 GCA_003140655.1 Acidobacteriaceae bacterium
TCATCTGCGATAGCAACCGTTTCGGCCAGGGTCCGCTGCCTGCCAGGCTGCTGAAACTCGCGCTCTACAAAGCAAAGCTTTGGGGCGCGTTCAACTATTTGCGAACCGGCGGAAAAGGGTATTCGATCACCGAAGGCGACGGGCTGGCCTACTCGTACAGCGTGTACGACTCCATGGAACCAATTGCGCGCTGGGCTTATCGCGTCATCTTGATTCCCACCGCTGGCCTGGAGAGCGCGAGTTGGTATCATCCATTGCTGACCAGCAGCGGGATACTTGTTTGTGCGCTAAAGGAGTGAAGCAATCTCATCGTTCAATTGCGGGACTTGGCGGCGACGGTTTTCCGCGTGGCCTCCAGAGTAAAGGCCAGCGATTCCTTGGGGATGCTGGTTACGAACGGCCCGATCAACCAAGCCAATCCAGCGGGAATGTCCCGCGTTAGCGACACCACCTCGCTTTGCACGTAGACGCCGCCGTCGGCTTCGATCATTCGCCACCATGTTTCCATGCGTCACAGAAATCCGTCGTCGTCGCCTGTTGTTTTCTCGCGTTCGTCACGCTTGCCTGCATTTTCCACCTGCGCGATGCGCACCGCGGAACTTCGACTGTGGGCTCGCGTCTCGGAATCCCGGAAGTAGCGAACATCGTGCTCGGTGTCCAGTACCACGGTGACCACCTTGTGCCTCCGGAAGCGCAGGAACACGCGAAAATGATCGCCATCCCGCGATTCGATTTCGGATCGCTCCACGTCTGGCGCGTAGTAGATCGCGTGCCGGTTGTAATCCCGCAGGACTCCCAGCACATCCGCCAGCTTGGCGCCGGGTATGAAGGCCAAGCCGACCCAGTGGTGAATCATCCCGCCCGGGCAGCGAATCGGCACCCCATCCTTGAGGGTTTCGAGCTTGCGCATCTTCACTTCGCCACGCCGAAGTTGGTCGTAGGCTTGCGTGCGCTCTGTTCCGGGAAGTCCATCAACCCATAAAAGGCCGCGGCCCAGTTTCAGTTCAGCGGCGTTACGCGCTTCGGTTAGCCGAACATAGTCGTTGAAGGCTTCGATGGTTGGGGGCGTCAACTGGGGAACAGCTGGCCCGGCGATGACGAGGCTGGACAACGCCTGGGTGCTTACCGCGAGGGTCGCGAGCCGGAGTGCGGATTTTAGAACCGAGGGGAAACGCATCAAGTGTCGGATAGACCTTTCCATTCGTGCCACCACGATGTACCTGTAAGCTACTGAATATAATTCTGTTACGCGTCGTTGCACGCCACGCCGGGAATACACAAGTGCACGATCTTTGCCCNNATCCGAGCTGCGAAAACTGGCGGGTTGGGTTAGCTCGCACACGGCCCCTTGCGGAGCCGCTGTCCCCGCGCGGCCCCCAACCCGTCATTGATAAATTACGGGAAGGGCTTGTGTGGCTCAATGGGCCGTCAGAGCCAAAGAATAGGGTACTAGGGTTGTGGTACCCGACAGGGAAGCCTCGGTGCACGCTTATTGATTTAAGTTGTTTAATATCAATAAAATACGGCTGCGTCTCGCGTCAATACGCCCTAGCCCGTTCCGTTAACGCCACTCAGAAAGCCGCCCANNGCGAATTCCAACGCAAACCGGTAGACCGGTAATGGCTTCCCGGCTCGCCGGCTCCGGAACTGAACCCACCACACCACCCAGATCATAGCGCTTGAAAGACACCCAAATACCAGGTGCAGCAGCAGGATGCCCTTCAGTCTCTGTCCCTCCAGTTGGAATTGCCAAGCGAGGATGCCGGTCACAAGCACCGGCAACGTGGATAGCGCTGCCAGAAACAGGTTGTAATACGCGGCGTCGGCCAAGCCGCAGTGCTTGGCCCGCTGTGCGATCCAGTCAAAAGCCACGCCTGCAATAAATAGTGCGATCGGAAAATGGATCAGCACGACGTGTTGCGCATGTTTAGCCAGAAGTGCCGATTTAGGATCAAAGGGATTCAGCATCGCGGGCGCTCATTGCACGATGACTTTGCCGGTCATCTTGGGGTGCACCGAGCAGAAGTACGGATAGGTTCCTGGCTTGGCGAACGTGTAGGAAAACTTCTCGTCGGTATCGAGTACCTTGGATTTGAATACTTTGTCGTCGCTGACCACGGTGTGGGGAATGTCGTCGCGATTGGTCCACGTGACCGTGGTCCCCGCCGCAACGGTAATGGCCGCCGGCCCGAAGCTGAAGTTGTCGATCTTTACTTCGGTGCTCGCTGCCGGTACTTGTTGCGCCTTTAAAGCGGAACTGTTCGCGCCCGCCAGAAGAAGAATCGCTGCTGTCGCAATGAGTCCCGCCAGACCTGCCGTGCACACACGTATCCTCATGATTTTTCCTTTTCCCTTCTGAATTTCACTATTGGACCAGTTGTTTTACTTGAATCGGTTCCAACTCATCCGAGCTTGGAATCAACCACTGCAAGCGCGTGGTGGCCCTGCACGTAATTTACGTTGGTAATGCCAAGGTAGCTGCGCAGTTGATCTGCCGGAACAGTCATCGGACCTGGC
>PLKR01000369.1:0-1282 GCA_003140655.1 Acidobacteriaceae bacterium
GGGTCGCCAAGGTTCGGCATGTTGAGCTGGGCTACCTTGATGTCGGGCGGCACAATCACCGTGGGCTCAACCGCCAACTTGGGATTCAAGTTTCGAATCACCGCTGCCGGCGGCGTGATCTGCTGCATCGAGAACTTCGGTAAACGGCCCTGAGAAGCCTTTAGCACATCGCGGTCGCCGCCGCCGCCCCCGCCACCGGCCTGGGTCGGCGCGGGCTTCAGCGTGTAATCACCGGGATCNNATCAACGAAATGGCGGTCTGCGGTTTGGCTTCCACCTTGGTGACAAGGCGCCGTGCAAAAATCGTGCCGCCGATAATCAATGCGATCACAACAACGTGGAATGCAGTTGAGGTCAGAGCCCCATTCTTCTTGTAGTTGTAAAAGCCCCAAATATCTTTGACCGGGATTGGCTTCGATTCCAGCTTGAGCGGCGGAAGTTTCTTGGGAAAGAAGAATTCGTCCAGGCCGCGGAAAAGCGACTTCCATAGCGGCTCGAACGTATCGGGAGCCAGCAGAAGGTGAAGTTCCGGCTGGTTAGCAGGATTAAGATTCGGATTGACTTCTGATGATGCCATTATTCCCCGGTTCGGTCTCCCTTGTGGAGTAGTGAACAGGCTATCTTCTTGGCGACGCCCCGCTTACACAGATGAGCAGTCTTTCCAACAAGTTGCCTCTTGAAATTCTTCTCTGATTCGTCTCTTGCCCCAGAATCGGGTGCCGTCCCAACAGGCGGAATTAAGTCCCCGAAACTCGGCGCTGGGAAGCGCAGGCTTCCACTAAAATTGTACCCCTTTCGCCACCCTTTACGAAGTGTATTTCGAGTTCCCTTAGGGAATGCACTTCTTGACACTATGAAGGCTGTAGATACCCTGGCTTCTCGATTTTTCCGCAGTTCCTGGCCGCATAGACGTTCTTAGCGCCTCTCCCTATAATGAAAAGATTCAATCATTTGGGAGAATCCAACCGGGTGCCGCTCGAACTGAAGGCCACCATTAATCTGCCTAAGACCGCCTTCCCCATGAAGGCCAACCTGCCCCAGAACGAGCCCAAAATACTGGCCCGCTGGGAGCAGACGGGGATCTACGAGCGCATCCGGCAGGCTCGCAAAGGCTCGCCTACCTACATTTTGCATGACGGCCCGCCTTATACCAGCGGCCCCATCCACTTGGGCACGGCGCTGAACAAGTGCCTCAAGGACTTCATCGTCAAATCGAAGACCATGTCAGGCTTGGATGCGCCCTACGTGCCGGGCTGGGACTGTCATGGCCTCCCAATTGAGAT
>PLKR01000369.1:1366-2173 GCA_003140655.1 Acidobacteriaceae bacterium
TACAAGGGCCTGCGCGCCGTCTACTGGTGCATGCACGACGAGACGGCACTCGCCGAGGCGGAGGTCGAGTACGAGAACCACACCAGCCCCACGGTTTGGGTGAAGTACGGCTTGCTTGACGATCCCGCGAAGGTCTTTCCTGCGGAGATCGGCGCGGCTCTGGCGGGGAAGAAGGTTTCAACCATCATCTGGACCACCACTCCCTGGACTCTGCCTGCGTCCATGGCCGTGGCCTTTCATCCGGACGAAGAATACGTTGCCTTAGAATCCGGCGGCCAGGTTTACATCGTTGCGTCGAAGCTTGCGAAAGATGTCGCCGAGAAGTGCAATCTTTCAGATCCACGCGAACTCGCCCACTTTCCCGGCCGCAAGATGGAGCACTTGAATTTCCAGCATCCCTTCCTCGACCGCAAAATCCTCGGCGTGCTGGCTGAGTACGTCACCATGGACNNCGGGAACGGGCGTGGTCCATACCGCGCCTTCCCACGGTGCGGAGGACTTCATCACCGGCGTCAAGTATGGCCTCGATGCCACCAGCAACGTCGACGAAAAGGGCATTCTGCGCAACGGACTGCCGGAATACACCGGAAAGCGCGTATGGGAGGCGAACCAGCCGATCATTGACCTGCTCAAGAGCCGCGGCGCTCTACTGCACGCGGAAAAAACCGAGCACTCNNTGCTGGCGCTGCCACAATCCTGTAATTTTCCGCGCCACCGAGCAGTGGTTTATCTCCATGGAAACGCCGATGCCGGGCGGTGTCGGAAGACGAGGTTCGGAAGGTAGTCGAGGTTCGGAAGGTAGTCGAG
>PLKR01000369.1:2220-2599 GCA_003140655.1 Acidobacteriaceae bacterium
TTTCTTTGCGAGAGCTGCGGCAAGCCGCTCAATGACCCGGCTATCAATCGCAGAGTCGTTGAACTGTTCGCTCGCTCCGGCGCTGACGCGTGGTTTACATCCGAGTCGGACACGATTGTTTCCGCTGGCACGAAGTGTCCACACTGCGGAAGCACCAAGTTCGATAAAGAAACCGACATCTTCGATGTCTGGTTGGAATCCGGCGCGAGCTATCTTGCGCTCATCGGCGACGAGCCGATCTATCCATGGCCGTCGGACCTCTACCTCGAAGGTGGCGACCAATACCGCGGCTGGTTCCAGTCTTCGCTTCTGTGCGGTATGGGCACACATGGCACGCCCCCCTACAAGGGCGTGGTTACGCCGGGATGGACGCTCGACG
>PLKR01000551.1:0-10217 GCA_003140655.1 Acidobacteriaceae bacterium
GCGACTGTCGCGAGTAGCCCTGACGGTCGCGCTCTTCGCTGGCTCGCAGTTCCAATCGACGGAGATGTTCCCGCAGGGCGTCGCGCACCAGAGCGGAACGGTTTCGCCCAGCGCGCTTCGCGGCCAAGTCGGCGGCGTGTAACAGCTTTTTATCCAGCACGATTTGAACGATTTCCATGTGTGGAATCTATTCCACAGTATACTCCACATAGAAGATGTTTCAAAGGGGAAGTATCGTGGCGGGTGGCCCATTCAAGCCGTTCTTTGGCTTGAGTGGGGCACTTCCATAAGTCGCTAGTGTTCCGTCTTCCCATCCAACAAATTCAGCGCATGAGGAATCAACTCCACCACAGCTTCCAAAGATTCCACCGCTCCGCTCGGACTCCCCGGCAGATTCAGAATCAGAGTTTTCTCCCGCACGCCGCATACTCCCCGGCTCAAAGCGGCGAACGAAGTTTTCTTCGCGCCCTCGAGCCGCATGCGCTCACCCACGCCGTCAATCAGTCGATCGCAAATCGCCTCGGTCGCTTCCGGAGTGACATCGCGCGGCGCAATCCCTGTCCCACCAGTAGTTACGATGAAGCGCACTTCCAGCGCCAGATGGACAAGGGCATTCTGAATCTGCATGGAATCGTCTTGAACAATTCGCGTAGCCACCACGCGGAAGCCCAGCTTTTTCAAGACCTCGACCACCGCCGGCCCCGAAACGTCCACGCGCTCCCCACGGGCGCAGGAATCGCTGACCGTAACCACTGCGGCGGTGAAGATTACCCGCGCGGTTTCCTCAGTTGTCGAGGAGGACATCTTCTTCCTCTTCCGTCCGGCCACTGCCAGCGCCACTGCCCGCACTCGCGCTGGTCACACCAGCACCGGCACCGCCGCTCGCACTGGCACTGGTGGCGCTCTCTTCCGCGGCCTCCGCGCCGCCATCGCGCTGCGATTCGTCGAGCAGTCGCAAGCCCTCCATCAGCAGACCTTGAGTATTGAGCTTCGTGGTTTCCTGATCGGTCTTGCCCTCGAAGTTGAGTTCGAAATTGCCGCCCGTCCAACGCAACACCTTGAAGACAGCTTCATCTCCCAACAGCGACCCGTAACTCGCGTGCTTGACCTGTCCCTCGACAAAGAAAACCTCGCACTTCTCGCCCGCATAGTTCAGCTTGAGCTGGCAGCTCTTGCGGCCCATTTCGAGCGACTGCATCAAGTCAATCACATTCATCTGCGAGAGATTCCCGCGCACCACCCCGTCAGAGGGAGCCGTCTTCGCCATCTTCTCCAGCGCAATGCGGTCCACAGTACGCTTGATGCGCCGCGTAGCCTCTTTCAGAAAAAAGGGTTTAGCAATGTAGTCGTCAGCCGCATCCTGGGGAGATAGACGCTCATCAATGTCAGACCGGCTCGCCATCAGGATCACAGAGAAGCTCGCCGTAGCCGGACGGCTCTTCAACTTCTCAACCAACTGGCGCCCATCCATCCCCGGCATGCGATAGTCGCAGACGACCAGCTCCGGAGGATCATCCACCGCCTTCAGCAAAGCATCCGCCGCGTCGCCGGCAGCCACAACACGCGCGAACGGTGCCAGCGCATGCTGCAGCATCCCCAACACCATCGGATTGTCATCAACCAAGAGCAGCTTGACGTCGTTCGCCATGGAATTTACTAGGGCCGCCGGTACTCTCCGCTCTTGCCTCCACTCTTTCGCTGCAACACAATCTCCCGAATCTCCACCCCTTTATCCACCCCCTTGACCATATCAAAAATTGTGAGGGCGGAAATTCCCGCGGCTACCAGGGCTTCCATCTCTACTCCGGTTGCGGCAGTGGTTGCGACTTTGGTGGTGATCGCGACGCCATTCTCGCATAGCCTCATCTCGACATCAACGTGGGAGAGAGGCAGGGCGTGGCACATGGGGATCAACTCCGAGGTGCGCTTGGCGGCCATGATTCCGGCCAGACGCGCTACTTCCAGCGGATCGCCTTTGGGATTTTTCGGCAGCGCTTTCAGTACGGCCGGCGTCATGCGCACAAAGGCGCTGGCTTCGGCCTCGCGCCTGGTGGCGGCTTTGCCGGAGACATCAACCATGCGGGCGCGGCCGGCGTTGTCGTAGTGGGAGAGCTTTTTCGCCATGCAGAAGTTCTATCTTACATGGGAGATCGCCTAGTGGCGGCTAAAGCCGCTCTTGATTTTGCGGCTTGGGCGCAGTGCTGAAGCGCTGCGCCAACCAAAACTCGAATCAGCCAGGCAATCTATGATGCTCATTACTGCTTCAGGCAAGACGTAGCAAGCTACGTCTCTACAGACTCATTATCGCGACCCACTCGCTTGTGAGGATGTGCTCGCGATCGGGTGGGACCACGATGTAACAGTTCGCGCGGGCTCGGGCTGCGATATCGCCTGATCCCTGCCAGGGCACAGGCTCTGCGAGTGAGTCTTCATACTTGCCGGAAAGGATTGCGGGGAGGAACCTTGTCAGTCCTGTCTTGATGCGGATGTCGGACTTCAGACGGGCATGCACGAATGTGAGCGGGCGCGGGGACATTCCCGCGCCCGCTTCGAGCATGGGCTTTGCGAACAGTTCGAAGGTGACCATGGTTGAGACTGGGTTGCCGGGGAGACCGAAGAAATGTTTGTGCGAGCGCTGCTGTGAGAGCGGGGCTGAAGCCCCTTCGCGGGCGGGGGCGCCCGCGCCACACGAGCCTACTCGGCCGAATACTACTGGGCGGCCCGGTTGGATTTTTGCCCCGGTGAAGAAGAATTCGGCTTGCAGGCCGGCGAGCACCGGCTCGACCAAATCGTAGCGGCCCATGGAGACTCCGCCGGTCATGATCAGCAAGTCTGATTGCAGGCCTTCTTCTATCAATTGCCGCAGACGGCGCGGTTCATCGGGAGCGATGGGCAAGAGCACGGGGTCGCCGCCGGCTTTCTGGATCTGTACCGCTAGCGAATAGCTGTTGGAGTTGCGAATCTGCGTGGAACTGATTTCAGCATCGACCGCGACGATCTCATCGCCTGTGGTGAGAACGGCCACGCGCGGACGAACGAACACCTGCAACCGCGATCTGCCGACCGAGGCCGCGAGTGCGATGGCGGCTTCGTTGAGCCGCGTACCTCGGTCGAGCAGGAGGCTGCCGCGTTTGGCCTCGGCACCCTGCGCGACGACGTTTTCGCCCGGCGCGACGCCTTTTGTTACTTCGACATGGTCTCCTTGCGGCGACGTGTATTCGACCATTACGACGGCGTCCGCGCCTTGCGGCACCGGGGCGCCGGTCATGATGGAGAATGCTTGGCCGCGATTCATTGCGGACGCGACTTGAACGGGACCCGCTTTGATTTCTCCGATTACCTTCAGCTTGGCTGGAAGCGTTGCCAGATCGGCTGCGCGAACCGCGTAGCCATCGCGCGTGGAGCGCGGGAAGGGAGGGATGTCGCGATCGGCGGTGATGGCTTCGGCGAGGACTCGTCCCGCGGCGTGCAGCAGGTCTATTGTTTCGTTGCCCCCTGGAGCCGTCTGCGAGGCCTGGTCTTCGACTACGCGGCGGGCTTCTTCGAAGGTTAGTACTAGGGATTGGCTTGGCGTTGGGGGCATGAAGAGATGATAACGGAAGCCGCGCAGCATGCCAGCGGCAGCAGCGGCTCCCGCAAAGCGCATTACGTCAGCATCAGCCCGCAGGAAAATCGCGATGGCGCAGAGGAAACGATGGGCGCGGGTACGGGCGGGGCAGAAGAAGGGCGGCGTAGAGAAAATGAGCCCGCCGCGAGTGTGCGGCGGGCTCGTAGCTTGCCTTCCGGTTGCGTTTCAACGCGGTGGAAGAGCGGCTGCCTCCCGAACGACAGACGGTGGTGTGGCGGCACGTGTTTCCGTATTGACTAGGGGCTCCGCCAGCGGAGCGCCGTTCTTCACCAAATCCGTCTTGATTTCAACCTTCTGATTGGCTAGAGGATTGATGGCCGTTTCAAAGGTTTGATAGCCGGGGAGGGCGATTTTGATCTGGTGTGTTCCCGGCGCAACTAGCATCCCTCGACCCAGTCCCTCAAACTCCCCTACGTGTCCCACGAAAAGGCCGTCCAAAAAAACTGCGGCCCTCGAAGGGTTGACCGCGATCTTCACTGTCGCCGTCACATCAGGAAGCGGTCCCGTAGGGCCCTTCTCCATCGCAACGCGAACGACTTCCCTCTCTCCGGGCTGGACCACAATTCGTTCTGTGAAGTCTCGGTAGCCATCCTGACGGACGGTAATTACGTGTTCGCCAGGCAGAAGAAGAACCTTCTTTGATCCCTTGAGCTCTTTCAGATAGCCTACGTACGCTCCGTCAACCCAGACCCCAGAAGTCTTTTCGACATGGGAGTTTCCTTCAAATTGAATTTCTCCCATCACATCGTTTCCAGCATATATTGGGGCGGGTAGAAGCAAAGCAGAAATCAAGAGCAATACCCACAGTAATGGACCTACTCTTCGGATTGCTTGTTTCATAGTGGCCTCCATACTCGTGAAAATAGGGTAGAGCAGTGCAGTTGCCAACACTCGCAGTCCGTCACGCTACTCGCTCCTCTGCTTCCCTTCGTGGTCGCAACCCTGACATGCGCCAACTATTGATTTCCTCTGGCGCGCCTCTTTGTTTCGGATTGAAGAGAATAGACACAACTGACCCGATACCCAGGCCGACCAAGAGGAACGTGATCGCAGAATTCAAGTCGTATTCGCTTTTATTCATTGCACCTTCCATAAGCACCTCTCTTCCGTAGCGCTCTTGCAAAATGCGAAGCAGCGAATCACTTTTTGTAACTGCAAGAATCATGCCACTTTATAAAAGCCCTTTGTTTTCTGATTGATGCATGATTGGAAGCGATGTCGAGCACGAAATTTTGACCCCCTCAGACGACAAAAGTCCTCTCGTGCCGACCTAAAACACCGGACATCTCGATGCTGAATTCACCCGGCGTGAACGGGGTGGTACAGCATTTCCTGTAGGTCAGATTTTCTTCCTCCGTGCAGGAAGTTCCGGTAACAGGGCAAGGTTACCCTTCGCATCTCGCACAAAATACAGTACGGCACGGTTCGTGCTCTCTAGATTCGTGCTCTCTAGATATGGCAACTAAACAACAATTAACGTGGAGGAATGATGCCAAGCGTACATATCGACAACGTAGGTGAGATGGCAATCATTGAATGCGCGGGGAGATTTGTCCGCAACGAGGCTGCTTTCAAGTTACGGGACGCCGTTACGTCCCAGACGGACGCCCGCGTCGTAGTTTTGGACCTCACGGAAATGCACGCAATAGGGGGTGGCGGTCTCGGCATGCTGATGCTTCTACAGAGATGGGCCCAGGAACACGATATTCGATTCAAGTTATTCAACCCCTCCAAGCCCGTGCAGGACAAGTTGAAGCATGTTGATTTTGAGATTGCCAGTCTGGAGCAGATGATGAGCCTGCTGAGCTCTGTCGACAATCAATATGCACGCGCTTTGATCGAGGCGCAATTTCCGCTGCATCAGCTGTCGGAATACGCTTGAAAAGAGGGGCCAGCGGCGGCGGCGGCGGTCGGGATGACAGAGTTTTTTGTCGGATTTAAGGCTTGGGGCGCGAGATGCGTGCTGTTATCTGGCGAGTTCCTGGCCTAACACCGAGGGGTTGCTGGCGTAGGAGAGGCCGGTTTCGAGATCGACTATGCGGTCGCGGACCAGTTGGGCGATTTCGCCGTCGAAGTGTTGCATGCCTTCGGATGCGCCGGCCTTCATGGCGTCGAGCAAGGTCCTGCCGTCGCGCTCGCCTTTCTCGATGCACTCCCGCGTGCGGGCATTGGCTTTCAGGATTTCGGCGACTGGGACGCGGCCACTGCGATCGGTCTTGGGCAAGAGCCGCTGGCAGATGATGTAGCGGAAAGATTTGGCGAAGCGCTCACGCACCCTTTGCTGTTCACCGGGCGAGAATGAACCGACAATGCGCTCGACGGTTTTAGGCGCGTCCATGGTGTTCAGGCTGGAAAGCACCAGGTGGCCGGTCTCGGCCGCTTCGAGGACAATCTCGATGGTTTCGCGGTCGCGCATCTCGCCCACCAGGATGACCTTGGGCGCCTGCCGCATGGCGGAGCGCAGGGCGTGCCCGAAGCTGGGGGTGTCGCTGTGCAGTTCGCGCTGATGAACGGTGGAGCACTTGTGGTTGTGCAGGAACTCGAGGGGATCTTCAATAGTGATGATGTGATAATTCTTCTCGCGATTAATGCAGTCGAGCAGGACGGCCAGGGTGGAAGACTTGCCCGATCCGGCGGCCCCGGTCACCAGCACGATTCCATCCCGCAGATTGGCTACATCAGTGAGGTGCGAGGGCAAGCGCAGAGAAGCAAAATCAGGGATGGCGCTGGGGATTACCCGCATCACGACCGCGCAACTGCCGCGCTGGATGAAGATGTTGACGCGAAACCGCGCGACACCCGGCAAGCCGTAGGATATGTCGCAGGAGCCGTGTTCGCGCAGGGTTGCGACCGCCTGTTTGTTCTCGCCAATCAGATCGGCGGCAATGGAGCGTGTGTCATCTGAAGTGAGAGCGGTCAGTCCCGCGGCCTGGACTGGAATGAGCTGGCCGTGAACCTGCACCTGGGGAGGCCTTCCGGGAGAAAAGACCAGATCGCTGATATTGTCGGCGGCACGGAGCATTGCGCCCAGCAANNCAGAATGGAGATCCGGGGCAACCGGAGTTCGGCTAGTCATTACACTTTACCGCGCTGGCGAGGGAGATATTAGGGACAGTTAGGACATAGTCCTTAGTAACGTGGAAGTGGCTGGTAGCGGCAGCATCCCTTCTGGTTGCTCAGGGCCGACTGCCGACGCTACTCGAGAGACGACCGTTTGGCCGCCCTTGCCCGGTCAATCCATGCAGCTAGTTCTTTGCGCCCTTCTTCTTACCGAAGCCGGTTTGCACGGGAGCCCCGATGCTGGCCAGCATCTGCTTGGCCACATCGGCGTACGGGCCGGTGGGCTGGAGTTCAAGATACTTCTGGAAAGCCTCAGCCGTGCCGGGGGGCGCGACCATTTTGTCGCCTTGCAAGGTGGCCTTGCCAATCATGTTGACGCCCTTTTGATAGTAAGCGTCCGCCTTGGTGGGATCGACCGCGATGCATTTGTCGAAGGCCGCAATGGCGTCATCGACCTTGCCCGCGTTGGTGAACACCGCGCCGGCGTTGTAGTAATAGCTTGCCGCACTTTCAGGATTGATCTGAGCGGCTTGGTTGTAGGCCTTCACGGCATCATCGATCTTGCCGGCCTTGCCGTCAGCCTCTCCCAGGTTGTTGTAATATGCCGCCAGGCGCTTGCTATCATCGGGATCTTTTTTGGCGGCGGCCTCAATGCTTTTTCGCTTGAGATCGATGGCCTTCTGATAGTCGGTGACGGCCTCCTGCAGGCGCTTCGCCTTTTCCGCGGGATCAGTCTGCTTTAACGCCGAACTGCGATAGGCATCGGCGAGTTGGGCCCAGATTATATCGCGCGTCGCATCCGTCTGCGTGGCTTCAGTTAAGGTGTTGATGGCGGTATCGAAGTCTCCAGCCTTGATCGCGGCGTTTGCCGCAACGATCTTTTCGTTGAGGGCTTTAACCGTGTTGCCTTCTTTCTGCGCCTTCTCCTGCGCTTCCTGCATCTGCTTGACTTGTTCGGGAGTGAGGCCCTGGCCCTGGGCGGCTCTTTGCTGTTCCTTTTTCAGATCGAAATCGAGCGTGTTCTCACCCAGGACGACCGTGAAGTTGTTGGCGTGGAAGAGTTCCTTGCCGGCTTTAGCGTCGTCAGCGTTCCGGTAGAGCGTGATGGTGTAAGCGCCCGCGGAAAGGCCCAGCGAGAAATAGTCGCCATTCTTGTTGGTCTTGAGCGGGTATTTCTGGCCGTTGGTCTGGTTGACGTATAACACCATACCGTCAGCAATGGGATTACCCTGGAGGTCTTTGCAGACGCCCTTGACGGTTGCCGAATTCTGGGCGAAAACCGGAGGCACACACAGTGCCAGCACTAAGACAACGAAAACGAACACTGCGAAATGCTTTTTCATCGTGGCCTCCCGGCGGAAAACAATGCTGATTTATTGATTTGTGATGGTTGATCGAAAACCGGCGTGAGCCGCTTCTCTGTTTCGGTCAACAATCACAATTCAACAATTTCTTTTTCTGCATATGGAATCGGATCCCTGGCTCCGGCTGCGGCAAAGGCCCGCAGCCGCAGCACGCAGCTGTCACAGACGCCGCACGCCTGATCCTGGCGGCTGTAGCATGACCAAGTTAAATCGAATGGCGCGCCTAATTCAAGGCCCAGGCGCACAATTTCGGCTTTGCGCAGGCGAATGAGCGGGGTAGCGATTTCGATGGTTCCCGCTTTCGTCCCCGCCTTGATCACCTGGTTGAAGGCCTCATAATACGCCGGCCGGCAATCGGGATAGCCGGAACTGTCTTGCTCTACAGCGCCGATATAGACTTTCTCAGCTCCCAGCACCTCGGCCCAGCTTACCGCGGCGGCCAGGAAATGTGCGTTGCGAAAGGGCACATAGGTTACCGGGATGTCGTGAGCGCTTGCGTCTCCGCTGGGCACGGGAATGTTCTCGTCGGTCAGGGCCGAACCCCCGATGGCGCGCAGCGCATCGATGCGCACCATGAGCTTGTCCTGAATGCTGAGGCGCTCGCAGATTGCCAGGAAGGATTGGCGCTCGCGGTCTTCGGTGCGCTGTCCATAACTCACGTGCAACGCCGCGGCAGCATAGTCGCGGGCCGCCAGCGCAGCGCACACGCAGGAATCCATGCCTCCGCTGAGCAGGACGATTGCGCGGGACTTTGCTGTGTGCGCCATTTTGGTTGTGTCGTTGGTAATTCAAACGCCCTTCATCGCCGGGTCCCAGATGAATTTGTGCAATTGCAATCCCAGACGTGCNNCCCGGTTGCGTGCTTGCGAAAAGCCGGCGAGAACAGCACCGCATTCACGCGCTCCGCCAGATGATGCCGGCAGGTGAAATCCCGGGCAAACTCATAGTCCGCGCGCCCGCTCAGCACGAACTTGACTTCATCGTGCGCGGTTAGCGTTTCCAGATTCTCGATGTGAAATGTACCAGCCTCACCCGAATCCGGACACTTCACGTCCACGATCTTGATGACGCCCTGCGGAACCCGCTCCAGGGGCCGTTCGCCGCTGGTCTCCAGCAGCACTCGACAGCCGGCCTCCAGCAATTGCCGCATCAGCGGGAGCAGTTCGCGCTCCTGCAGCATGGGTTCGCCGCCGGTGATCTCGACCAAACCGCCGTTAGGACTGAGGCGCATCACCTCATCCCGAACGGCTTCGGTATCCATCTTGCGGCCGCCCTGGAATGTATACTCGCTATCGCACCACGAGCAGCGCAGATTACACCCNNCAGTGGCCAGTGGTCAGTGGCCAGAAACCGGCGGCTGGCAGTGAATTCGACGACCAAGTCTGAATGCTGGCCACTGATCACTGGCCACTGGCCACTGTTCTGGCAACCGCTACTCGCTGTACGTTGCTGTCGTCGTATCGGTCTCGTACACGGTGACGTTTTTCACTCTTACGCGGCCGCTCGTGACGCTCTTCAGCCTCGTGTTCGATTCGTCATAGAAATACTTGGCCAGATTTTCCGCCGAGGGATTAATAGTCGTGAAGGGTTCGATGTCGTTGATCATCTGGTGATCGAGCCGCTCGATAACNNTTGTAGTTGTGGCCGTGCGGATTTTCGCACTTGCCCTTATAGTTGCGCAGGTAATGCCCCGCCGCGAACGTATCGTCAACCGTTACTTCGAACATGCATCCCTCAGCGGCTCCGCGTGAATACAGGCCGAACCGCATTTCCACGAAGCATCTATTGTAACGCGGCATGGGCGGAATGCGGCTTGACTGCCCTCCACTTCTAAAGGTAGCTTGCCTGTTCGCCTCTTTCATTGACCAAGGAGCACGTATGCTGCGTCGCAGTTCATCGTTTCTGATTCTCGTCACGCTTGCCTTAACCGCTAATCTTGCCGCCCAGAGCAAGGCCGAGGCGGCGGAGTACGAGGTCAAGGAACACTATACGAAGTACGAGTACAGAGTCCCCATGCGCGACGGCATACATCTGTTTACATCCATCTATGTGCCGAAAGACACGTCCCGTGCCTATCCATTTCTGATCAATCGAACTCCCTACAGCGTGGGTCCGTATGGCGTGGATCTTTACCGCAAGCAACTCGGACCATCTCCCGACTTTGA
>PLKR01000551.1:10341-10883 GCA_003140655.1 Acidobacteriaceae bacterium
GACGACGCCTACCACGGCGGCGCGTTCATGCTCAACGCCAACTTCGGTTTCTACAGCTCTTTCAAGCCGCAGGAGAACCCCCAGCTTCCGCCCAAGACGCCTGTGCCCTTCGATTACGGCACAAAAGACGGCTACGAGTTCTACCTGAATGCGGGCCCGATCGGGAATCTTTCGAAGTATCTTGAGGGCAAGAGCGCGCTGTTTGACGACCAGATGCGCCACGACACCTACGACGATTATTGGAAGGCGCGCAATCTGGCGCCGCACATGAAGAACATTCATTGCGCCGTGCTTACGGTGGGGGGATGGTTCGACGCCGAAGATCTGCAAGGTCCCTTCAGCACATTCCATGCCATCGACAAGAACAACTCAGGGATCTTCAACGCGCTCGTGGTCGGCCCTTGGGTGCACGGGGGTTGGGCCCCATACGACGGCGCCAGCCTGGGACGAGTGGAGTTCGCCGCAAATACGGGCGTCTATTACCGGAAGAACATTCTGTTTCCGTTTTTCGAGCAATACCTCAAAGGCAACAGCGACGCGAA
>PLKR01000551.1:10941-21086 GCA_003140655.1 Acidobacteriaceae bacterium
GTCCCTTTCGTGAACTACATTTCGACCAGGGTGCCGCAGGAATACATGCTCTCAGACCAGCGCTTCGCCGACAGCAGAACCGATGTTCTGGTTTATGAAACGCCTGTGCTACAGGAAGACGTGACCATTGCCGGGCCGGTTTCCCCGCGCATCTTTGTTTCGACCAGCGGAACGGATTCCGATTGGGATGTAAAGCTGATCGACGTGTATCCCACCGACTATCCTGACAGCAAGTTCGACCAACCCAAACCTGAAGACAAAGACAAGCCGCGAACCGACGTGCCCCCGCCGGCTTTCACCATGGGTGGATATCAGCAACTGGTGCGCGGCGAGCCTTTTCGCGGAAAGTTTCGCCACAGTTTCGAAAAACCCGAGCCTTTCACGCCCGGCAAGGTCGAGCAGATCGACTTCACCATGCAGGACGTCAACCACACGTTCCGCCGCGGGCACCGCATCATGGTGCAGATCCAGAGTTCATGGTTCCCGCTCACCGACCGCAATCCTCAAACCTTCGTGAACATTCCCGACGCCAAGCCTTCGGATTTCGTGAAAGCCACCGAGCGCCTGTATCACACGAAGGCAGAGGCTTCAGGGATTGTGGTAGGCGTGTTGGCAAGACCGGGAGTGGTGGAAGAGCAAAAGTAGCTAGTTCAACCAGCAGGTTCAAATCAGCCGAAAGCCCGGAGCGGGAATAGATCGAATCCGCAGCCCGGCTGTGCTCGAGATCTAAGGCACAAGCTGCGATACAATGACTGCCATACGTTGCCATCGCTGGGTTCCATCCGCGCCTGCGGGATCACGGCGAGGCGGTAAGGACTGGTCCTGATGAACGTCCTGTTGCTTTCGATGCCGGATTCCTTCGAACACATGCCACCGGTCGCGATTCGCATGCCCAATGGTGCGCTCACGTCGCTTGCGGGAAACGTCGATCCGCATCACCGCGTGGCCGTGGCTGATTTGATCCTGGTCCATCGCGAGGTTCGTGAAACTGTCACCAATCTTGTCCGCGAGCTTAACCCGGAGGTCGTCGGACTCTCCATCATGACGTTTCAGCGGCGTACCGCCGGCCGCATTATCGACTTGGTGCGCGCTCTTCGGCCGGGAGTGAAGATCGTGGTGGGTGGATATGATCCGAGCCTTGCCCCCGAGGCATACGAGGATATGGGCGTCGACTATCTGGTGCGCAGCGAGGGGGAAGTCACGTTCCGCGAATTGTTGCGGGCGGTCGAGGCTGGCTCCGGTTTCGAGCGGATTTGCGGCCTGTCGTGGTGGAACGGCGAGAGCTGGGTGCATAATCCCGCCCGGCCGCCGCACCGGCTCGAAGACAGCGAGATCCGTCCGCCGAACCGCGATGCGCGCGTGCTCAAGGGTTANNGAGATGCGCGGCCGCAACTTCCATACCTATTCTTTTGACCGCGTGCTGGCCGACATTCGCGACGCCCGCGATCACGGCGCCCGAACTATTTTTCTGGTCGATGACAACATAACGCTGAATGTGCGGCGTTTCGAGGCCCTGTGCGAGGCCATCATTGCCGCCGGGCTGCACAAGATCGATTACTTCGTGCAGGCCATGACCTCAGCCATCGCGAATCACGGCGAAACCCTTGCCCCGCTGATGCGACGGGCCGGCTTCCGCTACGTGTTTCTCGGCATCGAGAACATCCTGGAGAACGACCTGGAATTTCTGAAGGCCTCTGCCAAGAACACGGAGCGTACCAACGGCCAGAACACTGGAAACGCTACGCTGAAAGCAATCGATTACATTCGTCGCAACCAGATGTATGTGGTCGGCGGATTGATCGTTGGCAGTCCGGGTGACACGCGCGAGTCCATCGAGGCCAACCTCGAATTTGCGCGCCGCTACGTGGATTGGCCTTACATTCAACATCCAACGCCGTATCCGCGCACGCCCATGACGAAAGACTTCCGCGATCAAGGCTTGATCATGAATGAGCGGCTCGAGGAATACGATGGCACCACGGCAGTGGTGCGCACCGAACACCTGGCCGCCGAAGAGGTGGAATTCATGCGCTGGAAGGCCGAGCGCTGGATGAAAGTTCACCACATCCCTGTGGCGCTTAAGCATGATCCGGGGTTCGTTCTGCTGCGGGGCTGGAAGATGCTGCAGCACACTTTTCGGGGAAGCTCGATCCGCTCGGCGCTGGGACTCGAGAGCGAGAAGAAAGTGTTTGAACGGTATCGGGAGATTCGGAAGGCGGAGCGGGAGTATGTGTGAGGAGGCCGCGCGGGCAGGCTGGGTATGATTAAGTTAACGCGTGCTTAGTTCTGCACTCCGAAAAATTCCTCGACCATCCGCATNNCCGCGGTCGTGCAGCGAGCGGATGAGCCGTCCGAAGCCTTGTTTCAGCGTGATCACCGCCGCCGGCACCTGATATTGAAAAAACGCGTTGCCGCCGTCGGCGTCAATCGCCTTCACCCGTGCGGCTACCACCGGATCGCTGGGCACCGCAAACGGCAGGCGATCGATGATCACGCAGCTCAACTGTTCGCCCTGCACGTCCACGCCCTGCCAGAACGACGAAGTCGCAAACAGCACGGCGTTAGGGGTCAGCCGGAACTCCTCGAGCAGCGCGCTTTTCGGCGCGTCGCCCTGCCGCAGCATGGGAAATTCCAACTCCCCCAGCAGTCGCTGATAGACGTCGTTCATCTGCGCGTAGCTGGTGAAAAGCACGAACGCGCGGCCGCGCGTAATCTCCAGCAGTTGGCGAATGCGGTCCGCCGCCAGCGCCGTAAACTGCGGCGTCCGCGCATCGGGCAGATCGGGCGGCACATAAAACAAAGCCTGATTTTCGTAGTCGAAGTGCGAAGGCAGCACTGACTCGCGCGCATGCTCCAACCCCAGCCGCTGACGGATGTATTCGAATCCGCCGCCGACGGCCAGCGTCGCCGAAGTGAGAACAGCGCACTCCAGCTTTGACCACAGACATTCGCGCAGAATCGGCCCGACATCAATCGGCGTGGCCTGCAGGAACACGTTTCGTCTTCCCCTTCCCTCTGTGTCGGAGCCTGCCCTGAGCGAAGTCGAAGTACGCCTCTGTGGCGAATTCGTTCTTCCGCCCCGCCGCTCGATCCAAAACACCGTATTGCGATCGTCCGACTCCATAGCAAAGGCAAGCTGCACCTGAATTTCCTGCGCCCGCCGCACAAAGTTGAAAATTTCCTCCGGTTTCTGCGGCAGGCCTTCCAGTTCGCCCGCCAGTCGCGTCAGGGCCTGATTGAGTGCCAGGAACTCGTCTCCGTTTTCTTCCAGAAATTCCCGCCGCGTATCGAACGCGAAGCGTCCCTCACCCGGCGGCAACAGCGAGAAGAAGAACTGCGACCGCTCGCGCAGACTTCCCAGCGCTCCTGAGAGCGATGCCGAGAGCATCCGGTTATGCTGCAATGACGCCTCAACGTCCCGCGCCAGATCCTCCACCCGCAGATTGCTTACCGAGATTCCGAAGTAGTTTCCCGCGACATCTTCCAGTTCGTGCGCCTCATCGAAAATCACCGCTGCCGCTTCTGGCAGGATGCCCGCGTCGGGCGCGCCCTCGGCCTGCAGTTTGATGGCAAGATCGGCGAAGAACAGATGATGGTTGACGATAATAATGTCGCTCTCCATTCCGCGCCGGCGCATTTCAGTGATGAAGCAGCGCTCCCACTCGCTACACTTCTGCCCGATGCACGCCTCTGTTCGTGCATCCAGTTTGTGCCAGAGCGCGCTGTTCTCGGGAAGTTCGGCAAGTTCCGCCCGGTCGCCAGTGGCGGTCGTCTTCTCCCACGCAGCGATCGCGCGATATTGCTCAATCTCCTCCAGTCCGCTCAGCACCGGTTGATCGGTCAGGTCATAAAGCTTTTTGCGGCACAAATAATTGTTGCGGCCTTTCATGTAACAAACCGAGAGCCGTCGGTTAGAACTNNTTCTTCGTGCCGGTCGAGATGATCACGCGCTTGCCGGAGCGGATCACCGGCATCAGATAAGCCAGAGTCTTTCCGGTGCCTGTGCCAGCTTCTACAATGAGGTGCCGTTTTTCTTCCAGCGCCTGCTCGACGGCCTGCGCCATCTGCAACTGCCCGCGCCGAAATTCGTACGCCGGATGCGTGCGGGCGAGTACTCCGCCGGGCGAGAAGAATTGATGCAGCGAAGCATCCTTCCCGCCGAGTGCGGAGCGACTTGGCGTCGCAGGAGACACGGGTTGGGAACCTAAAGCCACGGGAGTCTCTATAATAAGGGTTCCCAGCGATCAGTACTGGTTGCCGCTCATTTTGACTCAACCCACCTACAACTCGACCAGCACTCTCGCCACCATCGCAGCCGGCGTTCCCACGCTTGCCATCGTGGGCCGGCCGAACGTAGGCAAGTCCACGCTGTTTAACCGCATCGTCGGGTCCCGCCGCGCGATCGTCGGCGACGAGCCCGGCATCACGCGCGATCGCCTCTACGGAGACGCCGAGTGGCGCGGCCGCCACATGCGCATCATCGACACTGGTGGGATTCTCCCCGAAGAAAAGGATTTCATCCCGTCAGAAATCTTCCGCCAGGCCCGGGTTGCGTTTGATGAAGCTGCAGCGATCGTCATGGTGGTCGACGGCCGCGCCGCGCTTGCCGGGCCCGATCTTGAACTGGTCCGCCTGCTGCGCAAGACCGGACGTCCGCTCTTCCTCGCGGTCAACAAGGCCGACACGGAAAAGCAGGCGTCGATCGTTGATGAGTTCCATCGTCTCGGGATCAAACAGATGTTCCCCATCTCCGCCGAACACGGGCGTGGCATCGACGACCTGCTGGACGCTGTATTGGAAGTCCTGCCTGCCAGAGAGCTAACCACAGAGGGCGCCGAGAACACAGAGGAACCGGAACTTGGCGAAGAATCTCTATCAGCAGAGGCAGCGGCCGAAATCGAACCCGTCTATGAAACCAAAGTCGCCATCATCGGCCATCCCAACGTAGGCAAATCCACGTTGCTGAATTGCCTCACTGCCTCGGATCGCGCCATCGTTTCGCCCATCCCCGGCACTACACGGGACGCGGTCGACGAAATCGTCGAACACAATGGACGCCGCTTCCGCTTCATCGACACCGCCGGCATTCGTCGCAAAGGCAAGACTCATCTCATGGCAGAAAAGCTATCGGTGGTGATGGCGCGCAAGCATCTGGAAGCTGCCGACATTGCCTTGCTGGTCATCGATGCCACAGAAGGCGTGAGCCAGCTTGACGCCGCCATCGCTGGTTACGCCCACGAGAGCGGGCGCTCGATGATCATTGTCGTGAACAAGTGGGATCTCGTCACTGGCGGCGCGCAGCGACCCGGCAGGCCGTCGAAAGCTATGCGCATGCGCGAAGGCAAGCGCCCCGGCGACCGCGAGGCCTACGAAGAGCGTCTGCGGTACGATCTCAAGTTCCTGAACTACGCTCCGATCGTTTTTATTTCAGCCAATACGGGCAAAGGCACGGAGAGAATCTTTCCGCTGCTCGAACAGGTTGCGACCGAGCGCCGCAAACGCATTCCAACGTCGGCCATGAACCGCTTCATCGAGACCGTGGATTTCGAGCGTGCCTCCGTCCCCATGCGCTCGCGCGTGAAAATTCTCTACATGACGCAAGCCTCGGTCGCTCCCCCAACGTTCGTGCTCTTCACCAACCGTGCTGTAAAGCTGCACTTCTCCTACCAGCGTTTTTTGGAAAACCAGATCCGGAAAGCGTTCGGCTTTTTGGGGACGCCGATTTGGATTAAGAATAGGGCAAGGAACTGAGTCTCGCTTTCGTTTAGCGGACTCGAATACGAGTGGGACCGACGACGGTCAATCGCCTTGCAAGCTCCATCTCCATTAAGTTCTCGAGGCGTGACCGCACAAAAGACAGGACTGATCGTCGGCCTGATGCGTCCGGGCGAAATAGCACTATGCCACCATGTTCGTGAACCGGATGCTGCAAAAGGCTGGCGATACCCTTGTCGAGAGTCATTAGAATCCGGCCCGATGCCCGAGCAGCCTGTACGACCGCTGTGTCATCCGCCCCCACCAACCCTTCGCCGTGAACCGTATCAGCGTCGTGCCCGAGGCGCACCAGGTCGTCCGCGCATTCTCGCGGAAGATTCTCATCCAACTTGAATCTCATTTTGTCCGGATCGGCACCAAGCGCTCCTCGTGTGCGAGTTCCGCTGCGTAGACCAGGGCGGCGTCGATGTGTGCCGGCTTCAGGGAGGGATAGCTGCGCAAAATCTCTTCTTTCGTCGAACCCTCCGCGAGACTGTCAAGAATCACGGTGACGGGAATTCGCGTGCCTGCGGCGCAGACTTCTCCGCCGCATACACTCGGCTTGCTTTCGAAGAAATCCTGCCAAACGACCATGCCTGTATTGTATCGAGCTTCCGTTCAATAGCCAACGGAATTTCGACCCATCATGTCTATTCCCCGGCGACCTCCCGATCCATTGTGAGCAGGCCGACGCGCTGCACGCCCGCGTGATGGGCCACATCGATTACGTCGGCTACATACTGGAAGTCAACGTCAGCATCGCCACGCACGAAGACCACTTTCTCCGCGCGCTTCAAATAGATTTCCGCAAGCCGCTGTTCCAGATCTTCCCATCTCACCTCGTCCTGATTGATCTTCACCGTCGGCGGCTGACCTTCCTTCGTCCACGCCACTTGAATGACGACCGTGCGCGGCTGCGCAATGTTTTCCTTCTGCTTCTGATNNAGTAACACATCGATCAGCGGCGTGACGTTAATCTCGGGACCGCGCGCACCTCTGCCTGCCATAGAGAAAGACATAGAAAGCTCCTCAGCTTTTCTTTGGCACGCGTGTCTGCAACATCAGACACCCGGAGCGTGGTGGGGGTTCCCTGGCCGTGGGCAAACAGCAGATTCCTCGCTTCGCTCGGAATGACAAAAATTTGCGAGATGCCGGCCCGCTCTATCCGGCCGGCGCGGGCGCGGGCGGTAACGGTGGCGGCTCAAACGGAGGAGGAGGCGCTCCCGGCGAAATTTGGGGAGCGGGCGGTGCAGGGTAGAGCACAGCGTTCAGCGCGGGATAGCGCGCAGCGAAGAAATATATGGAGTACGCGGGAAAGAATACGATCGCGGGCACGGCAATCATCGACGTCACAAAAAGAAAAACCATGAGCAGCACGGACCCTGCTACTAGCGCCAGCGTGATCGTGGCGACCGTCCAGCTCAACCCGGCCGCTTTCCCGCCAAGCACGGCGGCGACCGCCACTCCCGCCGCCGGAATCAGGATGATGAGAGCAACAATGAAACCTATGATGCCAAGGACGATCGCCGCGCCCAGCGCCAGCACGATCTTCATTCCCACATAGCCGGCGTACCCTCCTTTTTCGGCTTTCATCATTGTCCAAAGCCGCCGCCAGCCTTCCATCACTCCGATATTTTCCAGCGCCATTTGCGGCACGACGAAGTCCTTCGTCAGCACATAAATCACGGACATCGCGATGAGGAAAATCACGAGCGCGAAAAACAGTGCGATACCGCCCAGTACCAGTGCGACGACATGCTGCTTTGGATCGGTAAGCCATCCCACTGCGAAGGCAAAGCCCAGCGGAATTCCTACCAGCACGATCAGCACGCCGAACGTCGCCAGCGAATAAAGCAGCTTCCAAATGAAATAGCGCAATCCCGGCCCCTGCCGCCGGCTCCATCCCTGGCGGATGTGGCATTCCTTCGCCAGCACGCTGTCGAACAAAATGAAGCGCATCACGCTGCTTACGTACATCAGCAGAATACCCAGCACGAGACCGGCAACCACCAGCACTGCGATCAATCCGACGAACAACATGGGATCTGTCCCCGCTAAACCTGGGGCCAGAAAGTGCTCCGTTCCAGGGCGCCGGGGAATGTTGAAGTTGGAGAGGTTCGGTACCTTGCATCCGCCGGAACTGAGTTCCCCGGCCAGCAATCCCACCAGGGCCAGCCGTGTCCATTGGCTGATGCGAAAGGGGTGCAAAAGCTGCCGCTTGGTGTGCTCAAAAGCAGGAGAGATCGTGTCTACTGCGGAAAATGGCAAGCATGCACCTCGGAATTCGTCGAATGGAGAGCAAGGTACTGCAAACAGGCAGGCGGGTCAAACGAATTCTGGAGGAGAGGGGTAGAGAGCAAACGTACGGCTGGAAGTTAGAATTCAGAATGCAGGTTTTTCTCCATGGTAAGTAGCGGCGTGCCAAAGAGATCGTGAAGCCCGTCGTCCGTCCGCCGAAAGCCAAATCTTTCATACAAACGAATGGCTGAACTGAGGAATGGCGTCGTACTAAGGAACAGCCGGGTGTACCGTTCGCTAACTACCCAGTGCTCCAGCTGCTGCAGTAGTCTTGCGCCCGCCCCCGATCCCCGGGCTGCAGGCAGAACGGCCATCCCGCGAACATAGACCGATTCGTCTTTTACAACGGCAGCCACCGTGCCCATCACTACGCCCTGGCGCAACGCCACCCAAACTGGCCCCTCCCGCATGCGCACGAGAACCTGCTCCGCGCCAGGAGTGGTTGCGGCGAAGCCACCGTCCGTGTAAAGAGCCTTGAACTCCACAAACGATTCATGCAGCACCGCTGCAATTACCGGCGCATCGTCGGGCCCGGCGCGACGAACCTCAAGTTGCGTTGCCGATGGCATTCCCGCGGCCTCCGCGCTCGTTCTCCGCGTCCTCAGCGATTCAAGATTTACCAGCCGTGAGCGTTGCCCCGGCCNNATCTTCTTCTCCAGAGCCGGCAACAGATCAAAAGTGATGTTCGCCGGCTGGAAGTTCTTCGCGTCCGCATGGGTCACATAGTGGGTCAGGGATCCGAACGCGGAAGCCCGTGGCGGAGGCACAGTCTCGCTGCCGAGCGCCAGCGCCGCCGCATGCAGTCCCGCCATCAACCCGGTTGCAATCGATTCCACGTAGCCTTCCACGCCGCAAATCTGTCCGGCAAACAAAACTCGGGGATGCGCTTTCATCTGCAGCGTTTCCCGCAACAACGCCGGCGCATTGATGTAGGTATTGCGATGAATCTGTCCGTAGCGCAGGAACCGCGCATTCTCCAGCCCCGGAATCATGCGCAACACGCGCGCCTGTTCGCCAAACTTCAAATGATTCTGGAATCCCACCAGGTTGTAGGAATCCGCCCGCAGATTTTCCTGCCGCAACTGCACCACCGCATAAGGCATTCGCCCGGTGCGCGGATCGTTCAGCCCCACCGGCTTCATCGGTCCAAAGCGCAGCGTGTCGCGCCCGCGCCGCGCAATCTCCTCAATGGGCAGGCAGCTCTCGAAATAATTCAACTTCTCCCAATCGCGCTCCTCCACCGATTGCGCCGCCAAGAGCGCGGCGTAGAACCGGTCGTAATCCTCCGGCGTCATGGGACAGTTAATGTAGTCTGCCGATCCCTTGTCATACCGCGCCGCCATATACACACGCGACATGTCGATCGAGTCCGCCTCCACAATCGGACTGATCGAATCATAGAAGTACAGGTGTCGATCGTGTGGAGCGGGCACTCCTGCCCGCTCAGATTCCGATTCTCCCGTCTCCATGCTCAACCGGGCAATCTCCTCCGCCAGTGCTTCCGAAGTCAAAGGACCGGTAGCAATGATGGTGATCTGCGGGCCCGATTCTTCTATGGAAGTCACCTCTTCCCGCCGTGCCGTGATCAGCGGCTCCCGCGAAATCGCCTCCGTCACCTTCGCCGCAAACGCAATTCGATCCACAGCCAGCGCATGCCCCGCTGGAACAGCGCACTGCCGCGCAATTTGCAGCAGTAGCGATCCTGCCCGCCGCATTTCTTCCTTCAGCAACCACGGAGCCGTGTTCTCGCTGTCGGACTTCAGCGAATTCGAGCACACCAGCTCCGCAAAGTCCGCGGTCTGGTGCGCCGGCGTCGACCGCACCGGCCGCATCTCAAACAACTCTACTTCCACGCCCCGCCGCGCACACCGCCACGCTGCCTCCGATCCGGCCAGCCCCGCTCCGATAACGCGAACCAGCGCTTTCACGATGCCTTCTCCGCCAGTGTCCGCAGTGCGTCGTTCGTCAACAACACGAGCATCAGAGGAAAGAATACATGAGTGCAAACCGGATGACTCGCCGCGTCTGATCATGATTCGTCTATCATGATTCATCTATCATGGGTGAACTGAACTCATCCTGGAGGATCTGAT
>PLKR01000389.1 GCA_003140655.1 Acidobacteriaceae bacterium
ATCGCCGACCACACGTTGCGCCGCGCGGGCAATGCGCTCCTGCTTCAGCCGTGCTAACTCGGCGTCGCCTTCTTTCCAGGCTGCGTAAATCTCGTAACACGAGGTCGGCGCAAGACAGGCAAAAGCTAGAATCGCTCCCACTGCTCCAGCATCGAGCGACGGGTGCAACTTCTGCGCCGCGCCCACCAACACCTGGAATCCGGCTTCCTTCTGCCTGGTTTTCATCTTGCCGACTATCGTAACTGCAGCCGAAGATGGCTTCCCCAAAGACGAGCCCGCCAATGCTCCAACCTGTACCAGTTCTCCTTCGCCACTCGAGCCAGCGGTCGCAGCCGCGACCATGCGCGGCGTCACCGCCTCAAACGTTTCTGTTACTGTGACGCTGCGCTGGATGTGCCGCGTGCCTTCCACCATCTTGCGCACCTTTTCCACGTCGCCGCTCGATTCCTTGATGCCGATCAGGTTCGGGTGCTCCGCCAGTTCGATCACCAGTTCGGCGGGAACGTCGTAGCCGGTAGCCTGAGGAAAGTTGTAAATGACTACCGGCAGCGGCGAGCGATCGGCCACAGTGCGGTAAAACGCCAGGATGTTGGCGGGTTGCATCTGCTTCTTGTAGTAATGCGGCGTGCGCACCATGGCGATGTCGTAGCCCAGTTCGGCGGCGTATTCGGTAAGCCGCAGCGTCTCGATGGCCGACTCGATCCCCGTGCCCGCAATCAGCACTTTGTTCGGCGACGCCACTTCTCGGGCGGACTTCAGCACATCGCGCCGCTCCTGGTCAGAAAGCAGGATGGCTTCTCCAGTCGAACCGAGGACGACAATGCCAGGGCAGGGCGTACGCGAATAACGCTCAACGTTGCTCTCAAGCTTTTTGAAATAAACATTTCCGTCGGGATAGAACGGCGTAGTGACGGGAGGGAAAATTCCGTGAAGCAGCATAGGAGCCTCGCGCATTAATTATTACACGTGACCGGTGGACACGATCTCGGTTCTACCGGCTCCTGACCGCCCTCTCCGCGTGCAGTTGCTGTAGCGCTCGTATATTCAATTCTCCCCGCTGCAGGGCCGCGATCCCTTCCGCGGCCGCGCGCGCTGCCGAAACCGTGGTAAGTGTCGGAATGCGCGCTACTACGGCGGCGCGCCGGATCGCCCTCTCGTCGAACCACGGCTCAAGCCCGGTAGGCGTGTTCACGATGAGATGAATGCGTTGTCCCTTAATGAAATCCACCACGTTCGGGCGGCCCTCTTTTACTTTGTAGACGCGGTCGACTTTCATGCCCGCGGCTTCGATCACGTCGCCTGTACCTGAAGTGGCTACCAGCTTGAAACCCATATCCACAAACTTGCGCGCCACATCGGCGACGTGGCGCTTATCGTGGTCCGTCACGCTGATGAACACCGTTCCCTGCGTCGGCAANNAACACCGGCGATTTCACGTAGTAGCAGCTTCCCGTATCGAGATCGGCGCGCCGGTCAATATTTTCCGGCAGGAACTCGCGCAGCTTTCGCCCGGTCATCAGCCGTGCCGCAATCTTCGCCAACGGAACGCCTGTGGCTTTAGAAACGTAAGGCACGGTGCGCGAAGCCCGTGGATTTACCTCCAGCACATAGACTTTTCCGCCCTCCGCGCCATTCCCCGACCCGTTGCCGTTGCCGCGCGGGATGGCGAACTGAATGTTCATCAGCCCCATCACTTTCAACGCCCGCGCCAGCTTGAACGTGTAGTCGCGCATGCGGTCCATGAGCGGCTGCGGAATATCCACCGCCGGCAGCACGCAGGAGGAATCACCGGAATGAATGCCGGCTTCCTCAATGTGCTGCATGATGCCGCCAATCACCACGTCTTCCCCGTCGGAGAGCGCGTCCACGTCCAGTTCAATCGCATCTTCGAGAAAGTGATCGATCAGCACCGGACGATCGTGCGAGTACTCGACCGCTTCCTTCATATATCGCACCACCGATTCTTCGTCGTAGGCAATCACCATGGCACGTCCACCCAGCACGTAGGAAGGCCGCACCACCACCGGATATCCCACGCGCTTTGCGCCCTCGATGGCCTCTTCCAGTGAGGTCGCCATCACTCCCGCGGCCTGCGGAATGTTCAGTTCCTCGAGCAGTTTGTTGAAGTGCTTGCGATCCTCGGCCAGGTCAATCGACTCCGGAGACGTGCCGATAATGTTCACGCCCGCCTTCTTGAGCGGCAAAGCCAGGTTCAACGGCGTCTGCCCGCCAAACTGCACGATCACCCCCACCGGCGCGCCCTTCGAGGTTTCGTGCTGATAAATCGCCAACACATCTTCGAGCGTCAGCGGCTCAAAGTAGAGCCGGTCGCTGGTGTCGTAGTCCGTCGAGACGGTCTCGGGATTGCAGTTGATCATGATCGTCTCGTAGCCATCTTCGTGCAGCGCGAATGAAGCGTGGCAGCAGCAGTAGTCGAACTCAATTCCCTGCCCGATGCGGTTGGGGCCGCTGCCCAGAATGATCACTTTTTTCTTGTCAGTCGGCGCGGCTTCATCTTCGTCTTCGTAAGTGGAATAAAGATATGGCGTGAAACTTTCGAACTCCGCCGCGCACGTATCCACGCGTTTATACACTGGCAAGACGCCATGCTTCTTGCGCAGATGCCGCACTTTCTCTTGCCCCTCCAGCCGCCACACGCTCGCTAAACGTCCATCTGAAAATCCCATGCGCTTGGCCTCGCGCAGCACCTCGGTTGGGATCGACTCCATGGGGTGCTTCTCAAGCTCCAACTGCATATCGTTAATTTCTTTGAGCTGATACAGGAACCACGGGTCCATCGAGGTCATCTTCGCGATCTGCTTGACGGTGTGCCCCTGCCGCAGCGCGTACTGCACATAAGCCAGCCGCTCCGGATGCGGCGTCACCAGCCGCTGCGTCAGGATTTTCGGCTCGATCTTCTCGCCGCCCACGCGCTTTCCGGTATCGAGCGAGCGGATGCCCTTCATCAGCGCTTCCTTGAACGTGCGGCCGATCGCCATCACCTCGCCCACCGACTTCATCTGCGGCCCCAACGTATCGTCGGCGCCGGGGAACTTCTCGAACTGCCATTTCGGAATCTTCACCACCACATAATCGAGCGTTGGCTCGAAACACGCTGGAGTCTTGCGCGTGATGTCGTTGGGAATCTCGTCCAGCGTGTATCCCACAGCAAGTTTCGCGGCAATCTTAGCAATGGGGAAGCCCGTGGCCTTTGACGCCAGCGCCGAAGAGCGCGAGACGCGTGGGTTCATCTCGATCACGACCATGCGCCCCGTCTCTGGATTCACGCCGAATTGAATGTTTGATCCGCCGGTATCGACGCCAATCTCGCGGATCACTGCAATCGATGCATCGCGCATGGCCTGGTATTCGCGGTCGGTGAGAGTCTGCGCCGGCGCCACCGTGATCGAATCGCCCGTGTGCACACCCATGGGGTCGAAATTCTCGATCGAGCAAATGATGATGACGTTATCCTTGGTGTCGCGCATCACCTCGAGTTCGAATTCCTTCCANNCCCCGTCCGAGCACTTCGACCATCTCCTCGCGGTTATACGCAATACCGCCTCCCGAACCGCCCAGCGTGAACGACGGACGAACGATCACCGGAAAGCCGATCTTGCCGGCAAACTCCAGACCGTCTTTCGTGTTGTTCACCAGCGCCGACTTGGGNNCATCTTTTGTGCTGTTCACCAGCGCCGACTTGGGCACGTCGAGCCCAATCTTCTGCATCGCGTCCTTGAAGAAGAGACGGTCTTCCGCCTTCTTGATCGCCCCCACGTTCGCGCCGATCAAGCTCACGTTGTATTTTTCAAGAACGCCTCCGTCGGAAAGTTCAATTGCAAGGTTGAGCGCGGTCTGCCCACCCACCGTGGGCAACACGGCAAAACCCGCGCCCGGCGACATTTCCCGTTCGATGCGGATAATCTCTTCCAGGTATTCGAGAGTGAGCGGCTCAATGTAAGTGCGGTCGGCAATCTCCGGATCGGTCATGATGGTCGCCGGATTCGAGTTGGCCAGCACCACTTGATAGCCCTCGGACTTAAGCGCCTTGCAAGCCTGCGTGCCAGAGTAATCAAACTCCGCCGACTGCCCAATAACAATAGGCCCGGAGCCGAGAATCAGAATTTTCGAGATGTCAGTGCGTTTGGGCATTTAATCCGTGTAGCGCCGGCGTTTCGCCGGCTGTCGGGCCAGCGGCGTTCACCCTTTCCACTCCTCCATCATCTTCGTGAACTCCTTGAACAAATAATGCGAGTCATGCGGCCCCGGCGCNNCGAATCCGGATCCACAGCGAAGTTATGATTGTGCGCCGTAATCTCAATCTTCCCCGTGGCCAACTGCTTCACCGGATGATTCCCGCCGTGGTGTCCAAACTTCAGCTTGAAAGTCTTGCCGCCGAGCGCAATGCCCACGAGCTGATGTCCCAGACAGATGCCGAAGATCGGCTGCCGTCCCATCAGCCGGCGAATACTGTCCACAGCATAAGTACACGGCTCGGGATCGCCCGGACCATTCGACAGAAACACTCCATCGGGCTTCAACGCCAGCACATCTTCTGCCAGAGTTTGCGCCGGGACCACAGTCACCCGGCAGCCCTCACCGCGTAACTTACGTAGAATGTTATGTTTAATCCCAAAATCATAAGCCACAACATGAAAGCGCGCGGGCTCATCCTTTACTCCAACCATGGCCACCGGTTCGTGCGACCGCTCGCCGACCTCCCACACATATGGGCCCTTGGTGCTTACCACCTTTGCCAGGTCGGTGCCATCCATTTTCGGAATCGAGTTAGCCTTGGCCACCAGCTTCGCCGCATCGCTCTCGATGGTCGAGACCACGCCCCGCATCACGCCGTGATCGCGCAAATGCCGCACCAGCGCCCGCGTGTCGATATCCGACAGCACAGGCACGTTGAACTGTTCCAGGTATTCGTCCGTTACCTGCTGCGATCGCCAGTTCGAACTCACCTTCGAAAACTCGCGCACGATCAGCCCTTCGATCCAGGGACGCGTGGCTTCGTTGTCTTCCTGGTTGGTGCCGTAGTTCCCGATCTGGGGATTGGTCAGGACAACAATCTGTCCTGAATAGGATGGATCCGTGAAGATTTCCTGGTAGCCGGTGATGGAAGTATTAAAAACGACTTCGCCGTAGCACTCGCCCTTGGCTCCGTAGCCTTTGCCTCGGAAGACCTGACCGTCTTCCAGCGCAAGGATAGCCTGCATTCTCGCTCCAGTATGTGGATTTAAAGAATTTTATCAGGGAAATCCGCTAGGACCAAGCCCGGAACTCGCCCCGTGTGTGGAAATCTCGCCTTCGAGAATACTTGGCAAGCCTCCGGGAATCACCGCCCAACCGCCGGCAGGACGTAGTCAGTCAGCAGCTTCTCGGTTTGTTCGTGCATGCCTTGGGTCCCGTAGTTAGTGCTGGTGATGACAACCGCCATATCCAGCCCTGGAAACACTGCAACTTTGTTTCCGCCATTGCCGCTCATGAAAAACGCCGGATAGCTCGTCCCTCCTGATTTGAAAGACTTGAGCCACCAGAGATAACCGTATTCCGTTTCGTCGTCGATGCGGGCGTGCGGTTGGGTGGACGCTCGCACCCATGCTTCATCGACGATGCGTCTTCCCTGCCAAATCCCGCCGTTCAGGTAAAGCTGGGCAATCTTCAGAAGGTCGCGGGAGCTCAGGCGCAGTCCTCCGCCAGTCTGCGGGATGTTTAGCGGGGAGTATACCCACTGCACATCGGTAATGCCGAGCGCGGCGAAAAGTTTTTCCTGGGCATAACGATCGGTGCGCACGCCCGTAGCTTTCTGGAGCACTTCGCTCAGTGTGAAAACTCCGCCGGTGCAGTAGCTGAAATATCTTCCATGAGGAGGTGGATCGATTTGCTCTCCCAAGTGCATCCGGCCGCGAATTGGCAGATCGAGAATGAACTGTGCCCAATCTTCCACCACGTACATCCGCTCCTCGTTGCCGCGCGACGCATCGTTCCAGTCGTCGCATTCGAGCGGCGAACTCATGGTCAGAAAGTCTTCGACGGTGATCTTGTCCTTCCGCGGATCTGGATTTTGCAGCTTACGCGCGTGCTCCGGCAGCAATTGCAGCACGCGCGTATCGACGCCGGTCAACTTGTTTTCGTCAATGGCGATGCCAATCAGCACATCGGTGACGCTCTTGGTAGCCGAGCGCGTATCGCGGAGCGTGTTCGCATCGCCGTCAAAGTAACTCTCATACACTAACTTCCCATGCCGGGCGATCAAGACGCTGCCGATCTTCTTGAATTCGCCCGCTCGCACCGCCGTCTCTAAATCCTGCAGCGGCTTGGACAATATCCCAACCGACTCGCCGCTCGCGGTTGGCCACCCGTCCTTCTTTGATTCCGGCGCGGGTGCAACCTGCGCAAACAACGCGGCGCTCAAACCCAGGCACATCAGCGCAAACAAAGATGCCGTCATCCGACCAGTCATGAAATTTATTCTCCGCCGAGAGGGACGATCGTCCCTAAGTTAAGACTCTTTCGCAGAGAGAAAGGTTAGCAACGCGGAAAGGTTAAGCGATGAAGCGGGACCCAGCCAACCGCCTGACCTACCGCACCCTGCCCAGCTTATCCATTGGCCAATATCCAAACACGGCCTTGCCATAGATATAGCTCTGGTTCACGGGACCAAAGTCGCGGCTGTCATTCGACATCGACCGGTGATCGCCCAGCACGAAGTAGCACAGCGGGGGCACGACCGTCTCGGGATACGACCGCGAATCGTCATAGGCTGGCGGAACGTAATCCTCGTCCAGTGCCTCGCCGTTCACCGACACTTGCCCGCCGTCAATGCGGATACGGTCCCCGGCGACTCCGATCACGCGCTTGATATAGCTCTTCGATGGATCGCGCGGATAACGAAATACCACAACGTCCCCACGCGAAATCGGCTCCAGACGGTAGACGAACTTGTTGACGAAAATTCGCTCCTGGTCTTCGAGCGACGGCATCATGCTGGTGCCTTCCACCTTCACCGGCTGGTAGATGAACACGATGATGAACGCCGAGATCGCCAGCGAGAGAATCAGGTCGCGCAGCCACACCGCTAGAGCTGGACGCAACCGTACCCCGGCGTTTGGCTGCGTTGGCCCAGGCTGCGAAAGCTGTGCCTGCTTGTTTTCTGATTCCGTGCTCGGCGTATCGGGCATGCGACTTTTCTAAGTATACAGATCGCGTCTACAGGCAGAGAGTTGTACAGACTCATTCCCGGGCCCTTCGGGGTTCCCCTCTCGCTACCGGGCCGGGCGAAAGCGGGTTAAAATAGATTGATCCAGGAGACCTGCATGACGCCGAGCCGTCTGCTTCAAAACAAGTACGCCCACCGAGCCCTGACCCTCATTTTTCTCTTAACGGTGACCCTAACCATGTCGGCTCAATGGACCGCCCAGGAAGACGAAGGAGGCATCCCCGCCTACAACGCCGGTCCGCCGCCGAAAGGAACCAAGCTGCCCGCGCTTCTCACCAAGGCGGATCTCTGGGGAGCTGATGCCCAGTTTCCCTACCAGACCCACGCTTATGAACTGGCGTCGAAGATTCCAACCGTACTCCATCAGCAGCCCTGCTATTGCTATTGCGACCGCATGGGCCACAACAGCCTGCATAGCTGTTACGAGAACACGCACGGCGCCCAATGCTCCACCTGCCTGAAGGAACTCTACTACTCCTATCAGCAACACCAGAAGGGCAAAACCGCCACCCAGATTCGCGCTGGGATCATAAAGGGAGAGTGGAAGCAGATCGACCTGCAATCGGCCGCGACGATCAATTAGTATCGAATACCGAGTCGCGAATACTGGGAAAGAACCACTCCACAAGACGGGCCAACGAGTGACTTGAGCTGGACAGTCGTAACTTTCGCTTCAGTCTCCACGGCTGGTTCACGCGTGTTGCTCGGTGCTGGCCGGGTCGGACTCAGTACTTGGCATCACCGAATTGCCCTATACCCGCTCTTTGAGTGATACTTGAGTATGGGCTCTTCGAATTCAAGAGCTTAAGGAGTATCCCATTACGACGAGCACAGGAAAAATTCTTCACATGGCTCAGAAGGCTAACCCCAAGAAATCATCCGTCGCGGACGACCCGCGCATCACCCAGGCGCTGCAGAATTACGAAGCCGGACTGCGTGCTTTGCAGGAGCACAAGTTCGAGAAGGCGAAACCGCTTTTTGAGAAAGTGCTCGCCGGCGCCAGCAAGGAATTGACCGATCGAGCCTCAGTCCATCTCAGCACCTGCAACCAACACCTCGAGCGCTCGGTCACGCAGCAATTCAAGAGCGTGGAAGAGCACTACGACTACGCCGTCTCTCTAATGAATGTCGGAGACTTCGTCACTGCCCGCGAGCACATTGAAAAACTGCTCAAACAGGCGCCAAAGACTGATTTCGTTATCTATGGTCTGGCCGCGCTCGACTGTCTTACCGGTCATGTGGAAGACTCTCTCAAGCATCTGGACGAGGCGCTTCGCCTGAATGCCGGCCTGCGCTTCCAGGCGCGCAATGACTCCGATTTCCACAACCTGGCCGAAGACCCGCGCTTTACCGAGCTGTTGTACCCGGATCCGGCCGCCGACCTTGCTTCGCCGGAAGGCTACTTCCGGGAAGACGAATCTTCTTAGATAGATTCTCGGATGGAAACCAGAATCGCCGATCTCTTGTCCCTGGAGAAGGCCACGCGCGAGCGCGGCCTCCGCGTGGTCGCCATCGGCGGCGGCACCGGCCTCTCCACTCTACTCAAAGGGCTCAAGCGCTTCGCTCTCGCCCCGGCGGAGGTGGCCGCGACCCGGCCTGATACGCCCATCATTCGAGACCTTTGCGCCGTGGTCACGGTAAGCGACGACGGCGGCTCCAGCGGACGCCTGCGCAAGGAACTCAACATGCTTCCTCCCGGCGATATCCGCAACTGTATCGTCGCCCTCAGCGAGGATGAGGCTCTGCTCTCCCAGCTCTTCCGCCACCGCTTCGAGAAAGGCTCCGGCCTCGAGGGTCACAGCTTCGGCAATCTGTTCCTGGCCGCGCTGACAGACATCACCAAGGATTTCTCCGAAGCGGTGCGCCTTTCCTCGGAAATTCTAGTCACACGCGGCCACATTCATCCCGCCACCACTTCCAATATCGAACTGGAAGCCCTGATGGAGGATGGCACTCGCGTCCGCGGAGAAACCAAGATCACCGCCAGCAAAGTCCGCATTCAGGAACTCTTCCTCGTTCCGCCCAACGTCAACCCTCTGCCGCAAACGCTCGACGCCATTGCCCGCGCCGATATCATCAGCATCGGTCCCGGCTCGCTGTTTACCAGTCTCATTCCCAACCTGCTGGTGCACGGCATCGCCGATGCCATCGTCAACTCGCCGGCCACCAAGGTTTACATTTGCAACCTGATGACGCAAGCCAACGAAAGTCTGGGCCTTACTGCCGCAGATCACATTCGCGCTCTCGATTGCCACGCGCACCAACAGATCTTCGACTACGCGCTGATCAATCGCACGCCCGTCTCCCTTGAACTCAAGGCCAAATACGCGCTTGAGGGCGCCTGTCAGATCGTTGCCGATCTCGATGCCATCGAAGCTCTGGGCGTGATCCCTGTGCTGGGAGACTATCTCGAAGAAGCTGGCGTCGCCCGTCACAACACTGCCCATGTCGCCAGCGACCTGGTACAACTTGCCCCGGCTGCCGGCGCAGGACGCAAGAACCCGTCCGCAGGGAAGCCTTAATTCACGACCGCTCCACTTCTCCCTTTCCCGCGCACGTCCTGCTCGCTAGAATGTCTAGAGATAAAACCGTGTGGAGTTATCGTCCAAAGATAAGAATTGAAGACAAAATGAAGAAAGAAATGAAGAAGGCAAGACTTGCCAGCCTGCTATTGATTCTCTGGCTGCTCGGAGCTGCGGCTGCGCAGCGGGATCCAAACGCAGATCCCACCGCCATCCTGACTTTTCTCATCGTGAAGGAAGACAACGGCAAACCCATTCGCAACGCCGCCGTAATCATGCATCCCGTAAATGATCACGGTAAACAGAGCAGGGGTGGACTCGAACTCAAGACCGACGCCGACGGCAAGACCAGTTTTGACGGCATTCCCTACGGCAAACTGCGCGTGCAGGTGCTGGCTTCAGGATTCCAGACTTTCGGCGAGGACTATGATGTGGACCGGGCTAAGATGGATCTCACGATCAAGCTGAAACGCCCCCAAGGCCAGTACTCGATTTATCAGGACCACCCCGATGAGAAAAAGGACGATAAGAAAGACGACAAGCCACCAAACCCTGATCCCAACGCCAAGCCGCAATAGAAGGCTTGTGATCGTCTGATGCTGGATGTGGAGCCTGACTGCCGAGTAGAATTTTGCCTATGAACTATCTTCTCAAGACCGAACCAACAGTTTATTCCTTTGCCGATCTCCAGCGAGAAAACACGACGATCTGGGACGGCGTCACCAATCCTGCCGCGGTCAAACACCTGCGCGAAATGAAGCCGGGCGAGCAGTTAGTGATTTATCACACCGGAGATGAGAAAAGCGCAGTGGGAACTGCGACCGTAGTATCGGTGGANNTTTGCCGATTCTCCGCTGGTGCGGCAAGGACGATTAAGCGTCGTTCCCTTGACCGCCGCTCAGCACAAGTTCGTCACCGGCCAGTGAAGAGCTCTCAGCACTGGACCTTCAGTGCGCGCGCGCGTCTCTCCGAATCAGCGCGTGATCGACAAAGAAGCCCAGCCCTACCGCCAGCGGAATCGCACCAAAGGTCGCCGCGATCATCGCATCCGGCTCCGCGCGTCCGATCAGAACGAAGGTCACGATATAGCCGATTGCCCCGGCCACCAGCAGAATTCCTGAGCGTCGCGAACGCGCCGCTTCCGAGAGCTCCGGTTGCATCGGAACGTCCACCCCGCGCGCAATCGCCGCCATCCGTTCCTCGCTGCGCAGCTTGCGCACTCGGAAGAAGGTGTACATGGCCGCCATCGGAATTCCGAAGATCATCACTACTGCCGCCAGTCCCACAAAGT